>NZ_JBHRWI010000034.1:0-1569 GCF_042647905.1 Amycolatopsis halotolerans | reverse complement strand
GCCGTCAGCGACCCGATCTTGGTCCATCCGCGGCTTACACGGTTGTCATGACACGGCCCAGCGTGCTTGCCCAGGTTCGACCTGACACTCCACGAAGCCTCCGACTCGGGGACCAGGTATTGCCGTAGCCGCTTCCGGAAACGGGGAAAACTACTCAGGCACCGGCGATCGTGCGCCGATAGCCTGGGCGCTGTGAAGGTTTTGCACGGTATCGTGCTGCTCGGTTGCGCGGCCTTGGTCGGGGCCTTCTGGCTCGTACCCTCGGCCGCGGGCGACGCCGAGACTGACCGGCAGTCGGACACGCTCGCCGACGCGATCGCCTATCCGCGCCAGGCGGACGCCGCCGGGTTCGCCCGTGCCGCGCTCGCCACGCCGCTGGGGCGCAGCAACGGCTTCGGCGTCCTGGAGGCCACGGATCTGCCGCACAACGGCCCCCGGGATCCGATGGCCCGGCTGGTCTGGCGGATCCACCACGAGAGGCCGGACACGGGCTGGAACCTCGGCTCGGATACCTTCGACGCCTGCTACCGCGTCGAGTTCGACTACTACGGGACGTCGTCGGGACCATCGCTGATCACCTGCCCGGCGAATGCCGCCGCGATCACCCCGCCGCCGTTGCCGAGGCGGGACATCCCGCCCGGATTCGCCCCGGCGCTCGAGGCCGTCCTGGGGCGCCTGCCGGCCACGGCCAGCCCGCAGGAGGTCCGCGCGGCGCTGACCTCCGGGATGCCCGCGCCTCCGGTGGATCCCGAGACTCGCCTGACCGGGATCCCGCCGGAGGTCTCCGTCCAGGTTCGGGGATCCGACGTCGGCGTGGCCCTGTTCGCCCGGACGGGCGTCGAGGACACGGACTGCATGATGGGCCGCCGGGCCGGTGGCGGGGTGCGGGTGTGGTCGCTCAGCGCCCGGGATCAGTGGATGGAGCTTCCGTGCAGCGCTGAAGCAGCTCTGACCGCTCCCTAGCGGGCACCGCACAGCTCAGTCCACGCAGATGACGCAGCCCGAGGCGATCGGTTTGCCCCTGCCCGGTGCGCCCCCTCGCCGCACCAGCCAGCCCGCCGTCCGTCAGGATCACGACGCATCGATGCCGACGTGCGAGCGGAAGCCCATTCCGGTCCGCAGAAGGAACTGCGGCGGATCGTCTGGGTCGCATGATTGGATGAGAAACGCCATCATCTCGTTTGATGACGATGAGGTGATGCGCGACGCGGCTCGTTTGCAGACTGGCGGTGACTTGCGAATACTCGATCGTGTTGTGCGTAAAATGTAGGCCGTGGCAGCGAGCGGCCAGTAGCTGTGTGAGTGCGGTTCACGCCTCGCTTGCGCGGCCTGGTGCGAACTTGCTTCCCCGCACGGACTGGTGCGCCAGCCAGGATGCTCCCGCCGACCGTGCACATCGTCTCACTTCTTCCAGACGTCGTTTTGCGGATTGAATTGTTCATAGCATCTCCTCGTTTCGTCTCTCGCGGGCGGCTGGGAACCGGCGTGCGCGACACCGCAATCCGACGGCCGGACCCTGTCATGATTTCCGTGTAAGCCACGGATGGTTTCTTCTTTTATTCTAGTGGA
>NZ_JBHRWI010000033.1:0-83139 GCF_042647905.1 Amycolatopsis halotolerans | reverse complement strand
CCACCACCGCCCAACCACGAGCCGCTTAAGTCCCAGGCATTGGACTCTGATTCCCTCAAGGAGCCCTTCACGGACCGTAAGTGGTTCTCCCAGCTCGCCGCCCGCGCGGAACTCGGCGGCGAATTCCTCCGCACCGAGAACGCCGCTCGCGCGGGCGGTGATCCGGTCCACGTCGTCCCGCTCCGCAGCGGGCAGCGGAGCGCCGACCCCGGCGCGGGACGCCGCGGCCGCGCCCAGCAACCGTGCGGCGTCGCGAGCCGCACCGGCCAACGCATGTGCGCCCGCCAGCCCTTCCAACGCCAGCGCGATCGCTCGCGGGTCCCCTGCCCGGTGGGCGATCTCGTAACCTTCCCGCTGCCTTCGCAACGCACTGTCCGGGTCTCCGCGCAATTCGGCGACGAAACCGAGTTCCGCGAGAATCAAGGTGTTCCCCGGTTCGAAATCGACCTGCTTGTTCCACTCGAGCAGTGTCCGCAAATGCCGCTCAGCGAGATCCAGGTCGCCCTCGCGGCGGGCGCCGAGGGCCAGCCCGGTCAGCGCATACATTTCCCCCGGCGTGAAGCCGTGCTCCGCGGCGACCTCGCGAGCGCGGTCATGCAGTTCGCGGGCGGCGGCGTAGTCCTTGCGCAGCAACGCTACCCGGCCCAGCCACGACAGCTGGTACGACGCTTCCGGCCACAAGCCCAGTTCCTCGGCGATCCGTAATCCTTCGATGTGGATCTCCTCGGCGCGCGTGTAATTCCCTGCGAGGGAACTGAGTGCGCCCTGCGCGAAAATCGCCTGCAGCTGACCCCATTTGTCACCGATCTCGGCGAACAAATCCGCGCAACGATCGGCGTAACGCCATGCTGCCGCGACATCGCCTCTCGACAACACCTGGCTCGCGCGGTCGCCGCTAGCGGCAGCGATCCCCCATCGGTCATCGGAGGCTTCGAAGGCGGCGAGGGCGTCCAGGGTCAGCGGTTCGGCACCGGGCAGATCGGCCACTGTGGACAGTGCGTAGCCGATGAACCACTTGGCGCGGGCGCTCATCGGCTGTTCGGCCACGGGACGCCAGTCCGGCCGATCGCCAGCGAGGATGCCGAGCGCGGTGAGCGTCGCCTGAGCTTCCGCGCGCAGTTCAGGATCGCCGCCGGGCAAGCCGAGCGCGGCGCGCAGGGAACGCATCGCCTCGGCCATCCGGCCGCGCAGGAACCGGTACCAGGACAGCCGGTTCGCCAGCCGCAACGCGTCGTCGGCGCTCCCCCAACCCGCCAGGTTTTCCGCTGCGGCACGGAGATTCGGCAGATCCGCGTCGAGTCGTTGCAGCCAGCGACGTTGGTCTCGGCTACGGAGACCGGCGTCCGCGACACCGGCGAGCTGGACGTAGTACTCCGCGTGCCGACGCCGTGTCTTTTCGACCGCACCGGCCTCACGCAACCGCTCCAGGCCGTAAACCGCCACCGATTCGAGCAGCCGGTACCGCGCGTTGTTCGCGGGCACGACCAGCGAGCGGTCGACGAGCTTCGCCAGCAGACCCAATACCTCACCCTCTTCGACACCGTCGCCAGCACAGACCGCCTCGGCCGCGTCGAGCGCACAGTCTTCGGTATGCACCGACAACCGTTGCAGCACAAGGCGTTCGGGCTCGCTCAGGAGTTCCCAGCTCCAGTCGATCATCGCGCGCAAAGTCTGCTGCCGCGCAGGTACGCCGCGACGGGTGGTGTCCAGCAGGCGGAAACGATCGTCCAGGCGACGCAGCAACTCCGGGACGCCCAGCGCGCGCACACGGGTCGCGGCGAGTTCGAGTGCCAGTGGCAATCCGTCCAGCTTCCGGCAAATCTCCGCGACCGCGGCAGCATCGGCACTGTCCACAGTGCACCCGGTGTCGGCGACCCGCGCGGTGAAAAGCCGCGCGGCGCTGTCGTGGTCCAGCGGCGGCACGGGGAACTGTGTTTCCCCGGTAATCCCGAGCGGCTCCCGGCTGGTGGCGAGGATCCGCAGGCCGGGCGCGGCCGCCAGCAGTCGTGCGGTCAGCGCGGCGACCGGCTCGATCAGCTGCTCACAGTTGTCCAGGACAACGAGGGTTTCCTTGCCCCGCAACGACTCGGCCAGCCGTTGCACGGGATCCGCCGGGGAGGGAACTGCCGCGTCCCGGATCCCCAGCGTCGCGGCGATCGCCTCGACGACCCACTCGATCGGCGGGCACTGGCTCAGCGCGCATTCGTGCCGGTCCATGCCGGTGAGTTCCACGAGCCACGCGCCCGCGGCGAAGTCGCCGCCGAGCCGGTGCGCGGTCTCCAGCGCGAGCCGGGTCTTGCCGACACCGCCGGGTCCAGTGAGCGTCACCAGGCGAGATTCGCTGACGAGCGTGCTGACGGCCCGCACCGCGGCGGTCCGGCCGACCAGTTCGGTGAGCGGTACCGGAAGCTGCGGGACGACGGCCGTCAGCGCCGGGTCCTGCGCCAGGATCGACCGGTGCAGCGCGGTGAGTTCCGGGCCTGGATCCAGGCCTAGCTCATCGGCGAGACGGCGGCGCAGCTCGTCGTAGGAGGCCAGCGCTTCGCTCTGCCGCCCCGCCGCATACAGCGCGCGCAGCTGGAGAGCGCGCAAGCGTTCCCGCAACGGATGCTGCCGGACGAGGTCGGCGAGTTCCGCGGTGAGCGCGGCATGTTCGCCCAGAGCGAGCCGGGCGTCGGCGAGGTTTTCTTGCGCGACAAGGCGATCCTCTTCGAGCCGCTGGATCACCGGCTGCGCGAAGGGTTCGTCGGCGAACTCGGCGAGCGTCGGGCCCCGCCACAACGCCAGCGCTTCGGTGAGCAGCGCGACCTTCGACCGCGAGTCCTCCGCAGTGTCCGCTGCAGCGGTCAGCGCGCGGAACCGTCCGACGTCGACCGCCTCCGGCTCGACCCGCAGGACGTAGCCGGGGGCCTGATGCGCGAGCGCACGGCCCTGCCCCGGTTCGGCGGCTTCGAGCGCGCGCCGCAGCTGCGAGACCTTCGTCTGCAGCGTGTTGACCGGGTTGCCGGGCAGATGGTCGCCCCACAGGTCGTCCGCCAGCCGGTCCGCCGACACCGGACGGCCCTCGTGCACGAGAAGAACCGCGAGCAGGGTCCGGACCTTGGCCTCGGGCACCCGGACCGGCTCGCCGTCGTCGCTGCTCACGGCCAAGGGCCCCAGGATGCCGAATCGCACAGACCCACCGTAACCGCACCCGTGCGCGGACCCCCAGCGAACCGTGCGTACGCCTCGGCACCGTGGTCGGCAGATCGACGAACTGGAGGGACGACATGTCCGGGAACACGACCTCGGCGACCGTGCTGGGGCTCGGCGCGATGGGCAGTGCGCTGGCCGGCGCGCTGCTGGGGACGGGACGGCCGGTGACGGTCTGGAACCGCTCGGCGGACAAGACGAAGCCGCTGGTGGCACGGGGTGCCGTGGCGGCGGAGTCGGCCGCCGAAGCGGTCGCGGCGAGCGAGCTGGTGCTCGCCTGCCTGCTGGACGACGCGTCGGTGCGCGAGGTGCTCGGCACGGCTTCGCTGGCGGGCAAGACGGTGGTGAACCTGACCAACGGCACCCCTCGGCAGGCGCGCGAGCTGGCCGAATGGGTCTCGGAGCAGGGCGGGAAGTTCCTCGACGGCGGCATCATGGCGGTGCCGCCGATGATCGGGCAGCCGGGCGCGTTCGTGTTCTACAGCGGGCCCAAGGACCTCTTCGACACGCACCGCGCGGCGTTCGACGCGTTCGGCGGCAGCAACTACGTCGGCGAGGACCCGGGGCTGGCGGCGTTGCACGACCTCGCGCTGCTGTCGGGGATGTATGGCCAGTTCATCGGCATCTTGCAGGCCTACGCGCTGATCCGCAGCGAAGGCCTCTCGGCGGTCGAGTTCGCGCCGCTGCTGAGCGGATGGCTGACCGCCATGGGCGCCTTCGCCGAACACGCCGCCAAGGAAATCGACAGCGGCGACTACACCCAGGGCGTCGTGTCGAACCTGGGGATGCAGGCCGCCGCGTTCGACAACCTGCCCGCTGCCGCCGCTGACCAGGGCGTCAGTTCCGAACTGCTCGCGCCGCTGCACCAGTTGCTCCTTCGCCGGGCCGCGGACGGCCACGGCGCGGAAAACCTCACGAGCGTCATCGAACTGCTGAAGAAATAAGGAGAAACCCGTGAATGTGACGTTGATCGGTCTCGGCCCGATGGGCCAGGCCATGGTGCGGTCCTATCTGGCGGCCGGCCACGAGGTGACAGTGTGGAACCGCACCGCGAGCCGCGCCGACGAGCTGGTGGCCGCGGGCGCGAAGCGCGCGGAAACGGTCGTGGACGCGCTGGCCGCGAACGAACTGGTGCTTCTCAGCCTCACCGATTACCAGGCGATGTACGACATCCTCGCGCCGACCGAGGACGCGCTGCGGGGCAAGATCGTGGTGAACCTGAGCTCGGACACGCCGGAGCGGACGCGAGTGGCCGCGGAATGGCTGGCCGCGCGCGGTGCGGAGATGATCGCCGGCGGGATCATGGTGCCCGCGCCGGTCGTCGGCACTGAGGGTTCGTTCGTGTTCTACAGCGGCGCGCAGCCGGTGTTCGACCGGATCGAGCCTGCCCTGCGCGTCATCGGACGGCCGGACTACCGGGGCGCGGACCCGGGCCTGGCGCAGCTGTACTACCAGTCGCTGCTGGACCTGTTCCTCACCACGCTCTCGGCGTTCCTGCACTCCGCCGCGCTCGTCGGCACGGCCGGGGTGTCCGCCGCGACGCTGGTGCCGTACGCGACGGAACTGCTGGCGCTCGCGCAGTCGATGCTGGACGAGACCGCGAAGAACGTCGACAGCGGCACCCACCCCGGCGACCAGGCGAACGCCAAGATGATGGGCGCGACGGCCGACCACGTCCTCGCCGCCAGCCGGGACGCGGGCATCGACACGGCCCTGCCCGCCGCGGTCAAGGAGCACTACGACCGCGCCATCGCGGCTGGGCACGGCCGGGACAGCTGGTCCAGCCTGATCGACGCGATCCGCAGCAAGGCTTGATCCGCTCGCGGTCTGGGAAGCCGCCGTCGTTCAGCCCCGCCGAATCCGCGGCCCCGCCCGCCGACGGATCCGCGCCGGTCGGCGGAGGACGCTTCCCAGACCGCGGTCCCGGGCCGCATCCTGGACCCAGAGCCGCGCTGGGGAGGCGCGGACCAGGGGTGGTTTCGATGCTGCGCATGATTTTCACAGCCGAAGACCTGTGCCGGGTGCGAGTGGCCAGCGGCGCGCACCCGACGTGGGAGCTGATTCTGAGCATCAACAGTCTCCAGGACCCTCACCTGCCCCTGGAGTACCGCGGTTGGCGAGCGACAGTCCTGACTGGCGCCCGGCGCGCCCCTGCTCGCTGGCGCTGCCTGAAGGCCGCCGCGGAACTGGTCCCGGCCGGGAACTTCCCGGACTTCCTGACGCCCGCGCTGGACGAAACGGACGTCGGAGCCCACTTCGAAACCATCCTGGCCCAGCCGAGAGCCGCCCTGCGCGAGGACATCGTCCGCACTTTCGCCCGGCACCGCCGCGTGCCGCGCTGGGCCCGCACGGTCTATGCCGACGGCAGCACGCGCGACGTCGTGCATGCGCTGCGCGAGTACAGCGACCTGGTCCTCGGGCCTGCGCGGCCGATCCTGGACCGGCGGGTCGAGGCCGACCGGGCTCGGTATGCGCAGCAGTTGCTGAGCGGTGGGGTCGAGGCGCTGCTGGGAAATCTGCATCCGTCGATCCGGTGGCGGAATCCGGTGCTGGAGGCGGACTATCCGCGTGACCGCACGGTGTCCTTGGACGGCCGGGGTTTGGTTTTGGTGCCTGCCCATTTTTGCTGGGGCGAGCCGGTGACGTTCATCGACGCCGCCCAGCGGCCGATGCTGGTCTGCCCGGCGGTGGGGCTGGTGCCGCATGAACCGGTGGGTACCCGGGAGGATCAACTAGCGGGGCTGGTGGGTCGTACGCGGGCCCGGTTGCTGTGCGAGTTGGCGGCGGAGGCTTCTACTACGGCGCTGGCTACGCGGTTGGGGGTTTCGCCTGCGGCGGTTAGCCAGCACACGAAGACGTTGCGGACGGCTGGGTTGATTACGACGACTCGGGAGGGGGCGGGGGTGCAGCATTCGCTTACGCCGTTGGGGAGGGCGTTTCTCGAGGCGCGGTAGTCAACCGGAAGGATCCGCACGCCGAGCACGAGCGCGGAAACAACGGCGATGACGCTTGCCCACCGATTCGGCCGCGTCCACCAAGCGATCCCCGCCAAAACTGGCTGCTCGTCAGGAAAACCCTCAATAGCCGCCCGCACGCGAAGCGCTCCGCCCAAGACAGAGGCCATCTTCTGTCCACAAAGGATCAGTCCGCAGTGGATCGCGGACGGTCACCGGATCACCAGCGCCACCGCATGCCGTGAATCCCGGGCCCCTGCCCGGTCCGGATCGCATGCGCCGGCACGCCGGAGCGCACCCGCACCTCCGCGGTCTCCAGTTCCGGCCCCACCGGCGAATCCTGGCGGTACGACACGCATTCCACGGGCAGCGCCGCCGGATCGAAATGCACTTCCAGCAGGTGTTCCGCGATCGGCAGCCGGAACCGCCGGTCGTAGCGCGAGTCCGGTTCCTCGTCCCGGAACGCGAACCGGTACTCCACGATCGCCGTCTCGCCCGGCGCCAGCGGGTGGTCCAGCACCAATTCCGTCACCGAGAACGCCTGCTCCGGCGTCGCCTGCACGATCCCCGGACGGCAATACCGTGCCGACACCAGTTCCGGTGACCGTCCGGGCGTGAATCCCCGCAACGCGACAATGCGCACGAACGCCGGTTCGTCCAGTGCCCGCAGCACTTCTCGCACGTGAAGACTGCGCATCCGGCCTTGGGCGTCGACGTGCAGTGTCTCGTGCACGCTCACCGATTCCGGCGAAGAATCCTCGAACGAATTCAGCACCATCGGAAGGAGACTGCGGTTCTCCCACAACCGGTCCCATCGCGCCGCGCGCGGGGCCGGGCCGCCGGTGCGCGGCCGGTCCAGCAGGGCGCGCAGCGAACCCGGCGGCACGTCCAGCACGGGTTCCAGCAAAGCCAGTGCCCGCAACGATTCCGGCCGCTCCGGACGGCTGCGGCCGGTGCGCCACGAGCTGAGCGTGGTCGTGCTGACGGGCACGCCGGACGCCGCGAGCCGTTCGCGCAGCCGGGCCAAGCCGAGGCCGCTGCGCTCGATCGCCAGCGAGAGGGCACGTTCGAACGGGCCTTCGGCCAGTGCCTGGGCCAGCCGCTCCCGCATCGGAGCCGGGGCGAACAACCGCATTTCGCCCCTCCTGGAAAAAACGGACTGAGACGGATTGTCGGCATTGATTCACCGGTTGGCAACCCGTCGAAAGTCGCGTCGCCGCCGCTTGCCCGTCACGGGCGTTTCGGCGGATTCCGCTGTCCCGCCGCGCTGCTTACGTTCGGAAGCGTCCCCATCGGAAACGCCTTCCCCAAGGAGCGACATGCGCGCACTCACCCGGGCCCTCGCCGTGCTGACCGGTTCCTGCGCGGTGCTCGGCGCGGCCGCCGTGACCCCCGCGTCCGCGAGCCCCGCCACGCCCGAGGCCCAGCCGTCGATCATCGGCGGCAGCACCGCGCAGAACCCCGGCTACATCACGCGGTTCAACGGCCACGCCAACGGGTACACGTTCTTCTGCACCAGCACGCTGATCGGCAGCCGCTGGGTGCTCACCGCGAAGCACTGCATGTACGACAACAACGGCCAGCGCCTCACGGACATCGACCTCTACATCGGTTCCAACAGCGCCAGCGGCGGCGTGCACGCCAAGGCCTCCTCCACCTACCTCTACTCCGGCGGCGACCTGGCGCTGATCAAGCTGAACACCGACGGCGGCAGCACGTTCGCCCGCCTCGCCAGCAGCTCCAACGACGCGCAGGAGGGCGACAGCGCCACCGTCTACGGCTGGGGCGCCACGCAGAGCTCCGACGAGGGCCACCACCAGTCGAGCGTGCTGAAGCAGGCCGTGGTCACCATCTCGAACACCCAGGACAGCGACAACTCCGGCGGCCCCGCGATCACGGCGAGCACGCCGAACGGCGCGGTGGCAGGCGGGGATTCGGGCGGCCCGATGGTGGACGACGGCGTGCAGGTCGGCGTGTGCTCGACGAGCGACCGTTCCAGCGTGACGACCTACGGCAGCGTGGCCGCGGGCCGGGACTGGATTCAGCAGACCTCCGGGGTCTGACCTGCGCGGCCCGGGCCGGAGGGGCTGGTGCGTGTCCCCTCCGGCCCGGGCTGTCGCGGTTCGCACCCGGATTCGCGGGAAAGTTCGGCCAGCTTGCCCAGAATCGCGGCGCCGTCGCCTAACGTGTCCCGATCCGCCGGGGAAATGCGCCACCACACGACCCCTGAGACAACCCTGCTCGGCGGAAGGACGACCAGGTCTCCCGGCGCGAGGACCTCAACCCCGGGGGCCGGCTCGCGGTCCGCGCGGATGCCGGACTCGACGAAGAAGTACGCCCCGTGCGGCGACAACGCCACCGGACCGAGCGGCAAGCCGCCCTCGAAGGCGGCGAGCGTCCGCCAGCCGAGGTGGGCCGTAGTGCGCAGGACCTCGAACTGCCGCCCGACCGGCGCGAGAATCGCCTGCCGATGCGCAGACCACCACTCCGAAATAACGCGGCGGTCGACGGTCGCGCCGGACCGCGACACCGCGGTCTCCCGGCCGCCGAGCAGCTCGAGAGTGACCGGATCCCAGCTGGTCAGCCCGTCGCACACCGGCCCCGGCAGCACCGGCCAGCCCCGTGCGGCGTAGTTCTCGGCCGCCGCGCGCAGCGCACGCAACGCGGCTCCGTGGTCCCCGGCCAAGCAGCGCGAACGGCTGCCACGCGCAACAAGGGTCATCGCGAGAATCCCTTCCGAGAGATCAAGCCCGGACCGCGCGGTTCACGGTGGACTGCGCGGGACTGGCGGGAACCGGCTGCCGGAGTGCCACCGACCACCATGGGACCGCGACGCGTCCCAGACCAGCCAGAAAACCGCCCGGGAACCGGCAGCAAACCGGGAGCGGTCGCCCCGGACCCGGGACGCAGGCGCGAAGACCGTCAGCCCCGGTCCCAGAGCGCCAGGAAACCTTCGATGATCTCTCTGCCCTGGGGCACGTCCGCGCTGACGCCCAGAGCCGCCTCGCCCGAATCGAAGATCCGGAACAGCACCAGGCAGCGCGAGAAGTCGTCCCGATCCAGCTCTTCCCGGACGTAGTCCGCTTCCGAACGAGTGGCCACCACCAGCACGTCGATGGACTGGCCTATCCCCTCCGCCAGCCGAACCACGCCCGGCCAGGCGATCCCGGGCCGCGACGCCCCACCTCCGCCGAAAAGTTCTTCGACCACCGCGTCAGCCAGCCCCAGCGCTTCGACCTCCAGCACCCACCAGCACCAGTCGTAGTCCGGAATCAGCGGAACGACATCGCGCAAATTCGGATAGCCGTTCTCCAGAAGCTCCTTCTCGACGACTTCCATCCTCGGCACTCCAAGAGGTGTCACTCGGGCATTGCTCGACCGAACACCATAGCGGTGCCCAGAGCAGTCGCGGCCGACGCGAAGATCTTCGCTGACGCCGTCCTCCACAGCGGAATCTTGCTGTCCCGCAACAGCTTTTGCGACACGGCAAGGTCGCGGACACCACCCGGCAGTTGACACCGCGCGCCAGGTTTTCCGGCTCGAAAGAGTCCGAGTCAGAGTGACCCGCTGCCAGCACTCTGATCTCGTTCAGCGCGCTCCGGATTGCCGCGCGGCCGTCAGCGGTCCGCGTCGCGGCGCCGCCGGGACGCCTAGACTCCGGCCATGGTCCAGGGCGAACCGCGCATCCTCCTCGTCGAGGACGCCGAAGCGATCCGGCTTTCGGTGGAAGTCGCGTTGCGGGCGGCGGGGTTCGCGGTGCGGACGTTGCCCGACGGCGAACGACTCGAAGCGGAACTGGCCCGTTTCCGGCCCGATCTGGTCGTGCTCGACGTGCTGTTGCCCGGACGCGACGGGTTCGCGCTGCTGCGGGTCGTCCGGCGGCACCGCGCGGCGGGGGTCGTCATGCTCACCGCGCGGGACGGCGTCGAGGACCGGCTGCGCGGGCTCGGCGAAGGCGCGGACGACTATCTGGTGAAGCCGTTCGTGCTGGCCGAACTGGTCGCGCGAGTCACCGCGGTGCTGCGCCGGACGGGCCGGGCGCAGCCGGCGGTCGAGGTCGGCGATCTGGTCGTGGACTTGGACGCCGGGCTCGCGCTGTGCCGCGGCGAGCGGGTCGAACTGACGGTCACCGAGTGGAAGCTGCTGGCGTATCTGGCCGTGCATCGCGACCGCGTGGTCGGGAAGGCGCAGATCCTGAGCGCGGTGTGGGGTTACGACGAGTACAGCGCGAATCTCGTCGAGGTGAACGTCAGCACGCTGCGCCGGAAACTCGAAGCGCACGGGCCGCGGCTGCTGCACACGGTCCGCGGGCAAGGCTACGTGCTGCGCGGTGACCGTCCGTGAGCCGGATGAAGACGGGCTCGCTGTACCGCCGGGTCACGGTTTCCTCGCTGCTCGTGCTGGTCGCGGTCCTGGCGCTGGTCGGGTTCGTCGTGTTCGCGGTGTTCCGCGCCCAGGCCGAACAGGACGTGAACCGGGTGCTGGCCGGACGGGCCCAGCTCGCACAGCAGCTCGCCCGGCAGAACGTGAGCCCGCGCAGCCTGTTGCGCCGGGTCGAAACGACCGGCGTGCACGGGCGGCTGGCGTTGCCGGACGGCACGGTCGTCGGGGAACCGGCGCCGCCCGCCGGATCGCGGCTGAAGCAGGTCAAGGCGACGTTGACCGGTCCGGCGCGGATCGACGGCGCGAAGCTGACGCTGATCGCGGACGATTCGATCGTCGCCGGCGCCGAAGCACGGCTCGGAAAGCTGCTGCTGATCACCGGGCTCGCCGCGATCGTCGCGACCGCGCTCCTGCTGCTCGTCGGCGTCCGGCTGGCGCTGACGCCGCTGGACGCGATGACCCGGCTCGCCCGCTCGATCGTGTCCGGCGGGCGGGGCGGCCGGTTGACGCCGACCCGGACGAACACCGAGCTCGGCCGCGCGGCGGCGGCCTTCGATTCGGCGCTCGACGCGTTGGAGGGCGCGGAGCAGACCGCCCGGGCGTCCGAAGAACGGACCCGCCAGTTCGTCGCCGACGCCGCGCACGAGCTGCGGACGCCGATCGCCGGGGTCCAGGCCGCGGCGGAGGCGCTGGTGCAGGCGTCCGGCGACCCGGAGCACGCCGCGCGGCTGCAGCTGCTGCTGGCCCGCGAAGCGCGACGGGCCGGAAAGCTGGTGAGCGATCTGCTGGATCTGGCCCGGCTGGACGCCGGCGCCGAGATCGCCCGCGAGCCGGTCTCGCTGCTCGCGCTCGCCCGCGCGCAAGCTGACCGGATCGCATTGCTGGCCCCGGAAACCCTCGTCGAAGCGACCGGGGCGGACACCGTCGTCCGCGGCGACGCCGACCGGCTCACCCAGATCCTGGCCAACGTCGCCGACAACGCGGTGCGCGCGATGCACGGGCAAGGCAGCCTCACGCTGACCGTCACCGCGGACGGGTGCACGGTGACCGACACCGGGCCTGGCGTCCCCGAATCGGATCGGGAGCGGATCTTCGACCGGCTCGTCCGGCTCGACGACGCCCGCGACCGCGACTCCGGCGGATCCGGCCTCGGCCTGGCCATCGCGCGCGGCTTCGCGCGAGCCCACGGCAGCGACCTCCGGTGCGTCGAAGCTCCGGGCGGCGGCGCGCGGTTCGTCCTGTCCGGATTGGAGCCGGTGCTAGGCGAGTAGGCCCTCCAGCCGGCCGGAGTGGCCGGGCAGCACCCGGCCCGGGTCGGTGCCGAGCACCTGCTCCAGCACGGTCGCGTAGACGTCGCGGAAATCGGTGGTTTCCTTCAGGTCCCCGCCGGCGAGGTCGGTCAGGCTCGGCTCGTCGCCGTGGAAGCCGCCGCGCACTCCGTTGCCGAGGACGAAAACCGGACCGGCGGTACCGTGGTCGGTGCCTTCGCTGGCGTTGGCGACGACCCGGCGGCCGAACTCCGAGTACACGAGCACGACGGCCTGCTTGCCGCGGTCGGTGCGGCCGAGCCGCTGCACGAACGGCGTCAGCGCGCCGTCCAGTTCGGCGAGCAGCCGTTGCTGGGTGCCGCGCTCGTCGGCGTGCGTGTCGAAACCGCCCAGCGACACCGAATACGCGCGCGTCGGCACCCCGGCCTCGATCAGCCCGGCGACGACGTCGAGCTGCGCGGCCAGCGCGCCGTCTTTGCGGCCGCCGGCGGCCTTGTGCGCGCCCTTGGCCGGGTGTGCCGCCGAGCCCAGGACCTGCTCGGCGCGGTAGAGGTCGGCGATCGAACGCGCCGCCTTCGCCTGCCAGTAGCCCTCGCCGTTCTGCGCACCGCCGAGTGCTTGAAAAGCCTTGCCCAGCGCGCCTTTCGGCACCGTCAAACCACCGACCGGCATGGACGCCGCGGCGGTCTGCGCCCCGGCCAGCATCGGCGGCAGCACCGGCTCGACCGACAGCGCGCGCAGCGGGTCGTCGCCGGACCCGTCGAGCCACCGGCCGAGCCAGCCGGTCGGCACCGGCGTGTCCGGCGAGGCGGTCTGCCAGATCGCCATCGAACGGAAGTGGCTGTGGTCCGGCTTCGGGTAGCCGACGCCGCGCACGATCGCCAGCTCCTTGGTGTCCCACAAGCCTTTCAGGCCCTTCAAGCCCGGGTTCAGGCCCAGCCCGTCGCCGAGGTCGAGGACGTCCTCGGGCTGGTACGCCAGCTCCGGCCGGGCGTTCTGGTAGGCGCGGTCGCCGGCGGGCACGACGGTGTTGAGGCCGTCGTTGCCGCCGTACAACGTCACGACGACCAGGACGCCGTCCTTCGGGTCGAGCGGGGTCTGCTGGGCCGCGGACATCAGGTGCGTCCAGTCGACCTGGGTGGCACCGGCCGCGAGCGCCCCGGCGGCCGTCACGCCGCTCGCGAACAGGAACCGCCGACGAGTCAGTTTGTTCATGGTCTCCTACCCGCTCACCACGTACTCGGGCGCACACGCGGCGATCGCCGCCAGCTGCCGGGGATCGTTCGCGACTCCGCTGAGACAGGCGCGGGTCCGGTCGGACCACCCGTCGACCCCCAGCAGGTCCCCGATCGCCGCCGGCTTGTCCCGCGCTTTCGCCACCGCGGCGAGGTCGGCGTGCTGCGCGACGAGCTGCGCCAGATGCAGCCGGGCGAGGCCGGCCGACGTCGTCAGCCACGCACCGCCGGCCGCCCAGCCGCCCACGCTCGGCGGCTCGAAGGGCACTTGCCCCATCCCCCGCAGCCCGGTCAGCAGCTGGGCGCCGGACTTGGCGTCGAGCGCGGACGGACGCACCCGGAGCGCGCGCAGCAGGCCGCCGAGCCATTCCACCGGCTGTTTGACCAGAGACGTCGCCGAGTCGTGGAACACGTCCTCCTTGACCAGCGCGGTCAGCAGAGACCGGATGTCGCGGCCCGGTCCGTATGCCGCCACCAGCCGGGCCAGCGTGTCCGCCGTCGGCGGCGTCGCGGAGACGAGCCGGAACCAGAGCCGCCCGACCACGAACGGCGCCGAGGACGGCCGGGACAGCACGAGGTCGACGAACGAGCCGGCGTCGAAGTTCGCGGTCTGGCCGAGAACGGTCTTCGGCGTCGAGTCGTGGCGGCGCGCGGCCAGATGAGCGGCCGGGTTCTCGCGGGTCGCGGTCCAGCCGGTGAGGGCACGCGCGGCTTCGCGGACATCAGTCTCGGTGTAGTTGCCGACGCCGAGGGCGAACAGCTCCATGAACTCGCGCGCGAGGTTCTCGTTCGGCTTGCCGGCTTTGTTGCTGTTGCCGTCGAGCCACAGCAGCATGGCCGGGTCGACGATCATCGCGTGAGCGAGCTGGGTGAAGCTGCCCATGCCGAGCGTCCGCAAGGTCTGGTTCTGCGCGAGCATCAGGCGCGGGCTGCGCACCTTTTGCTCGCTGGTCGCGAAATGCCCGTGCCAGAACCAGGTCAGCCGTTCGACCGCCGGAAGGTCGGCCGCCGCGATCCGGTCCAGCCACCACAGCGCCGCACGCGTGACTTGCCCCTGAAGTTGCTGCGCGGCTTGCTGTTTCGCCGCCTTGTCCGCTTTCGCGGGCCGCGGGGGCGGCGCCCCGACGTCCGGAAGCGGGGTCGCCTCCGCACCCGCGTCCGGCCCGGCGGCCAGCAGCCGCGCCATGGTCGCGGCCAACCCGGCGTCGAGA
Organism: Amycolatopsis halotolerans; assembly: GCF_042647905.1. Classification (NCBI taxonomy): domain Bacteria; kingdom Bacillati; phylum Actinomycetota; class Actinomycetes; order Pseudonocardiales; family Pseudonocardiaceae; genus Amycolatopsis; species Amycolatopsis halotolerans. The sequence goes on along the minus strand of NZ_JBHRWI010000033.1, from coordinate 68,896 downwards.
TCGCCCGGCCGGGGCCCGAACCCCAGCCGATCGTGCAGCCGACGCACCGCCGCGCGCTCGGAAATGACTGCCATGCCCCGATCTTCGGGACCCCCGGGGCGCATGGCCAGCAGCCGGGGACTTCCTTAAGGGAACCCACAGCTCCGGCCGGTTCGACGCGGTACGCGCGAGACCGCCTTCATCCGGCTGGTCCTGTCGATGCGGTGCGGGCGCCTTCTTCAGTCCGCCCGCAGTTGCGGTCTGCTCAAGGCCGAGCGGCATTCCTTTGACCGGAACCGCTGCCAGCCCCGCCGGAACCGGGCCCGCCGACAAGGATTCCGCGACCGAAGCCGACGGGTCCGGCTCCCGTCGACGCGCTCAAGTCGACGACCTGCCCCTTGAGCAGTTGCTCAAATCTCGTCTATGCTCTGATTTGAGCAACTGCTCAAAAGCGGGTTGGCGGTCGCGTGCACGACCGGAGTGGGGGTAGCAATGGCCAGCGTCCGTCCCGATCGCGGTTGGGCACACCGCCGCGATCGTTGGTACAAGGCGATTACCCGGATGCTGGCAGCAGCGCTGCTGCCAGTGGCGTTCGTGATCACGCCGGGCCGAGCCCGGCGTACGGCCTGCCGATGGGCCCTGGCGGTGCGTTTTCCCGCCGAGGACCTCACCGGCCTGACGCCGCCGACCCGTGCCGCGTTCACCGCGGCGCGCACGCAGGCGTTGTGGCGAGACGGTGAGCTGATCGGACTCACCTCGGGACACCGGGATGCCGGGGAACAGGAACGCTTGTTCGCCGCGGAGGTCCGCCGGAGCGGGTCGCCGGCGGCGGCCCGGCGGCGGGCGCTGCCGCCGGACGAGTCCCGGCACGTCGCGGGGACCGCCCTGGACATCCGCCCGGTCGAAGGCGCGCGCTGGCTGGAGCGGCATGGCGCGCGCCATCACCTGTACCGGGTGTACGACAACGAGTGGTGGCATTTCGAGCACCGGCCCGACGGCCCTCCGCAGCGGCTGCCTCACCCGGGCTCCGTCGGTCACCGGCTGTCGGGGCCTCTACGGTGAAGCCGTGGCCGACACCCGACAACGCTTGATCGACGGCACGATCGAGACGATCCGCACGCACGGCCTAGGCGGCACCACGGCCCGGAGCATCGCCGCCACCGCCGGGGTCAACCAGGCGCTGGTCTTCTACCACTTCGGCACCGTCCACGACCTGCTGCGGGCCGCGTGCCTCGCCGCGACCCAGGCCAGGGTCGCACCGTTCGCCGAACGCCTCGGCCAGGTCACCGACCTGCGGCAGCTTCTCGCGCTCGGCCGCGCCCTGCATGCCGACGAACGCGCCCGGGGCAACGTCACGGTGCTCGCCCAGATGCTCGCCGGCGCGCAGGCCGACCCCGAACTCGCCGAAGCGACCGCGACGGCCCTGCAGCTGTGGATCACCCCGATCGAGGACGCCCTGACCAGGCTGCTGGCCGACTCCCCGGTAGCCGAGGCGATCGACACCGTGGGCCTCGCACGGGCGATGAGCGCCGGGTTCGTCGGACTGGAGCTCTACGAAGGCGTCGACCCGGAAGGAAGCCAGACAGCCCTGGACGCACTCGACCGGCTGGCCGTGCTCATCGAGGTGGTCGACGACCTCGGACCGATCGCACTGCGCGCACTCCGCGGCAAACTCCGCAAGACGACCAAAAAAGTGCGGTAGCGCGAGCACCGGAGGTCTCCGCGACAGCTTGTTCTCGCGACCGCGAATCCGGCGGCCAAAGCCAGCCACCGCGCGAAAACGTCGCCGCCCTCACTGGCCTCAAGGGCAAGATCAGGACTGCGACACTGCTCCGCCCTCGGTCTCCGCTGACTCCTGGCGCCTCGGGTTCAGGCCGAGTCTTCCAGGGCTTTGACGAGAAGACGGGACAGCCGGCGGAACTCCTCGGCGTCGGCCCGGCCGAACTTCTCCAGTGCCGGAGCCAGCCGGGCCTCGATCCGGACGAAGGTCTCGTCCACCAGCTTGTGCCCCTTGGCCGTGAGATGGTTGTCCACCACCCGGCCCCGGGCCGGGGAGCGCTCCACCAGTCCCTCCTCTTGCAGGGTCCGGACGAGGCGGCTGACCGCCTGCGGCGTGTGGACCGCGGCGCGCGCGAGTTCCGAGGCGGAGGCGCCGGGCGCCCGCTTCAGCTCCCGCAGCACCGTCCACTGCCCGAGGGTGAGCCCCAGCGGGTGGATGACCTGCTCGATCCGGTCGGCGAAGTGTTGCCGGACGATCCTGGACAGCGCACCGATCTCGATCCCCTGAGGCAGCGGGTCGCCCGGGTTCTTCATGGTTGACAGCGTACCTGTCGCGTTCTACATTGAACTTAGATTCAATATAGAACCTCAGTTCTATACCAGTCGGCCGCTCGGTCGAGAGAGCACGCCCTGAACTGGCCGACTTGTGGAGCCGACCCGGCTTCCGACCCTGCCCGCGTCCGTATCCGGAGAGACAGACCATGCCCGCAGCCGCCCAGCCGAATACGCAACAGCGAGCACTGCCCGGCCGGCTGGTCGTCCTGCTGGCCGTTTCCTGCGGGCTGACCGTGGCCAACCTCTACTACGCCCAGCCGCTCCTGGAGACGCTGCGCCGGACCTTCCAGCTCCAGGACTCGACCGCCGGCCTGCTGATCACCCTGACCCAGCTCGGCTACGCCGCCGGCATGGTGTTCCTGGTCCCCCTCGGCGACCGCATCGAGAACTCCCGCCTGGTCTCCGTCCTGCTCACCGTCACGGCACTGGCCATGGCCGCGGGCGGACTCGCCCCCACTTTCACCGTTCTGCTCGTCGCCGCGCTCGTCGCGGGCGCCACCTCCGTCGTCGCACAGGTCCTGGTCCCCTACGCCGCCGACCTCGCCCCCGATCACCTGCGCGGCGCCGTGGTGGGCAAGGTCATGAGCGGACTGCTCGCCGGGATCCTGCTCTCCCGCACCGTCGGCAGCCTGCTCGCGGACGTCGCGGGCTGGCGCGCCGTCTACCTGGTCTCCGCCGCGCTGATGGCGATCCTGTCCCTGGTCCTGCGCCGCGCACTGCCCCGCCGGGCGCCCACCAGCACCCATTCCTACGGCGCGCTGCTGCGTTCCACCACCAGCCTGGTTCGCGTGCATCCTCGGCTGCGCCGCCGGTCCTGCTACCACGCCTGCATGTTCGCCGCCTTCAGCGCGTTTTGGACGACCATCTCTTATGTCCTGGCCGCGGCACCGTACAACTACTCCCAGCTCCAGATCGGCCTGTTCGCTTTCGTCGGTGCCGCCGGCGCGCTCGTCGCACCTCTCGCGGGCCGCCTCGCCGACCGAGGGCTCGCCCACGGGCTCACTCCCGTGACCTGCCTGCTCGCCTCAGCCGCTCTCGTCTGGGCCGGCCTGGCCGCCCACCAGATCGTCGCTCTCGCCGCCGCCGCGATCCTGCTGGACTGCGCCGCGCAGTGCTCCCTGATCTTCGGACAGCACATCATCTACCAACTCGACGCAGCCGCCCGCGCCCGAATCACCAGCGTCTACATCGCCACTTTCTTCATCGGCGGCGCCATCGGCTCCCAACTCGGCACCCTTGCCTACCACTGGGGCGGCTGGCCTGCGGTCACCCTCACCGCGGCGGCCTTTCCCGTCCTCGCCGCGCTCGCCTGGACCACCGACCGCACCCACGCCAGCGGAAAGCGCCGGGCAGCAGACACCGGGTGAACGCAGCCGTCAATTTCGCCACGCCGCCCACCTGGGTCTTGCCCGCTTTATTCCGCAGCTGAGCTTTTCTGTTCCAGCAGATCACGCCGCAGGGCCACGCTCCCGCGAATACCACAGCGAGACAGGCTGTCCGCAACCCGCTCGACGACACACCCCGGAAATGGATTACCGACGTCCGCCCTTCACTCGGAGCGATTCCGGAATCACGGTCGCGCGTCACCCGAAATCGCATAATGCGTTTGGTTTTCACGTTTCGGCCGTCGTTCGCGTGAAGCGGGCGCGATCGCGCGGAGCGACTTACCTCCCATGCTAGGATCGATTCAGAGAGCATCCACTGACCGTCGACGCGCTCTATCGGCGCATTCCCCCGCGCCCGAACGGGAACCGTTCCCCGATCGGGCTAATTCGGCATGCCTCCGGGAGACCCCCGGACATGCGGACGCGTCTCGTCGGGACAAGCGGAATTCCACGAACAGTTTCCGCCGGCCTCCTGAATTCCCCTGCTTTCCCACCGCGCTGACGCGCGGAATTTTTTCGCGCGAACCACCCGGCGACCGAAAGGACTACCGAGATGAGCACCAGTTCGTCCGCCCCCTGTGCGCGGACACTCGTTCAGCGCACCTTGACCCACCTGGCCCAGCCCGCCGACCTCAACCACCAGGGAGACGTCGCCGGCGCGGTTATCTTCCGGCTGATCGACCACGCGGCCTGGCTCGCGACCCTCGAGTACAGCAACGGGCCGACGGCGACCCGCGCGGTGAAGCAGATGGAATTCCTGAACCCCGTGCGCGAGGGCGGTCTGCTGCACGCCCGCGCGCAGATCGAGCGGGTCAACAACACCTCCATCGAAGTCCGCACCACGGTGACCGCCACCTATTGGTCAGGCTGGGCCGACGATCCCGAGGACCTCGCGGCCCCGCCGACGCCGGTGGCTTCCGCGGAGCTGGTGTTCGTGGCGATCGACGTCACCGGAACCCCGCGAGCCGCGAACCCGGTGCCGGGGGCCAGGCCGTCGTCGGAGAACCTGTATCTGCACCAGGCCGCGGCTTCCGGCTAATCGCCGCGCCAGTCCGTAACTTCTTCGGCATTCCGCGAGAAACCGGAGCTGAGAGCAGCGTCGGCAACCTTGGTCATCGCGGACCAAACTGGCTAGCGGCGAGCCGAGTGCACGCCGCTAGCCAGTTTCGCGCTGCCTGCGGCGAAGCAGAACCGGCGACCGACCCCTCCGCGGACTGCAGCCGGTTCGCAGCGATCGGCCCACCGCCGACGCGGCCAGACCGTCTTGGCATGCCGCACGATCACGGGCGTCGCGGCATGCCAAGACGGAGAAACCGCGGTACCGCTGTTCGCCGGACTGCGGCAGCATCGCCGGGACCGTCCGGTACCGATTCGATCGCGGCACTCCGCGCCACCGACCAACGGCGGTTGTCCCGCCCTGGCCAGCGCTATAGGAATAGCCCGTTCACTGGCGAAATACCCAAAAGGGGCAACCATATGAGACGACTCCGCTACGCGGTGGTGATCCCGGCGATCGCCGGCACCTTGCTGGCCGGCTTCACGCCCGCCTTCGCGGGCCAGGAGGCCGCCGCCGGCAAGCAGCCGCTGAACTCGACTGGCATCCCCGCGCAGTACGCGAGCCAGAAGCTGGACTGGCACCTGTGCGCGGTCCCCTCCGAACTGCCGACTCCCCCGCCCGAGGGCGCCAAGGACATGGAGTGCGCGACCTACAAGACGCCGCGCAACTGGTACCAGCCGAACGCCCAGATCGACCTGACTATCGCGGTCAGCCGGCTGAAGGCGACCAAGAACGCGACAGCCAGCGTCGTCACGAACCCGGGCGGCCCGGGAGCTCCCGGACGCAACTTCCCGGCGCGGCTGCGCAACCAGGCCAAGCTGCGCGAGCACCAGGAGATCGTCGGATTCGACCCGCGCGGCACCGGCAAGAGCACCAACATCACCTGCGGCGGCGCCATCGGCACCGGCTCGGACCTCGACCCGCGCGACCGCAGCAAGCAGAACCTGAACCTGATCCTCCAGGCGACGAAGTACGCGGCGCTGTCCTGCCAGCAGAAGTCCGGCGAACTGGGCCCGCTGATCAACACCGACCAGACCGTCAAGGACATCGACCTGCTGCGCGTGCTGCTCGGCCGCGACAAGATCAACTGGGTCGGCTACTCGGCGGGCACCTGGATGGGCGCGCACTACGCCCAGGCCTTCCCCGCGCGCACCGGCCGGTTCGTCCTCGACTCCTCGACAGAGTTCACCACGACCTGGCAGAAGTCGTTCGACGCGCAGCCGCTCGGCTTCGAGCGCCGCTGGCGGCAGGACTTCCTGCCGTGGATGGCGAACTACGACAAGCTCTACCACTTCGGCACCACCGGCGAGGCGGCCCGCCAGACCTACGAGCAGCTCCGGTACGCCCTGACCCAGAACGCGGTCACCCTGCCCGACGGATCGCACGTGTCGGCCAACGGTCTCGACTCGTTCATCGCCGCGCAGATCTACTCGAAGCGCGCCTTTCCGGGGCTGGCCGACTACCTGGTCAACGTCCGCGCGCTGACCCAAAGCACCACTTCGGCCCAGGCCAAAGCGTCGGCCGCGCAGCGGGTCAAGGCCGCCGACAAGAGCACCACGACGTCCGGCCCGCAGCCGCTGATGGTGCCGGCCGACGGTGACTCCTACGACGCGTCGTTCTGGACGATCCCGTGCAACGAAGGCCCCTGGACCGGTTCGCCCCAGAGCGCCGTCAAGCAGTCGCAGAAACTGATCGACCGGCAACTGCCACTGCTCGGCGCCGGCTGGTTCATCCAGCCGTGCCTGTTCTGGAAGAACACCCCCGCCCCGCTGCCGGTGCTCAACGGCAAGGGCGTTCCGCCGGTGCTGATCGTCGAATCGGAGCACGACCCGGCGACGCCCATCGAGGGCGCGCGCCGCGCACACAAGGCGTTCGACAACTCGCGGATGCTGACCATCACCGGCGAGGGCGACCACGGCATCTACGCCGGCGGCAACGCGGGCGTAGACAACGTCGTGGAGGCCTACCTGGTCGACGGCGTGGTGCCGAACGACCAGAACCTTCCCGGCATGCCGCTGCCGGTGCCCCCGGGAGCCTGACCCCGCAAGGGCCTTTCCGGCCTTGAGGAATCGGCACTGTCGGCCGGGCATCGAACCCCGCTGCCCGGCCGACGCGCTGTGCCGCCGAGTTGCGACCGTCACCGATCACTGGTGGCGAACGAGGTATCGGTCGCTGCGGCGGGAATGATAAGTCCGCTGCGAATGCGGTAGCTGATCGTTTTCTCGCTCGACGCGTGGACCTCCGTCCACACCGACCGCGCAGGTCACTCCCCGATGAGGCGAATCCTCACCGTTTCGTCTCCGAACCTCGCTTCAGCTCGTTCAACCGACCGCACCGAACACTCTCTCCCGGCGGGAAAGCCTCGCCGCACCAACGGGTTCCTCGGCACCGGGATTCGCCAGCAGGGCGTACTCGTCTTCCGCGAGTTCGCGCACGGCCTCGACCCGGCCCTCGTCGGTGACGTCGACACGAACTGTCTGGCCGAGCCTGCTCGACCGTGTCTCGGCGGGCAACGCGGAGACGAGATCCGCGAACAGTTCGCCGAACACAGCCGGGTCACCGCGTTCGCCGAGCCGGACGAGCACCTGGTCGGCCAGCATCCGCAGCAACCACAGGCGACGCTTCGTCTCGCTCGTGAAGTCGACCAGCCGGATCGGCAGCGGCCAATCCGACCGAGTCAGGAAGTCGGTGTCCGGGTAAAGATCTGGAGGCTCCAGACCAGGACAAAGCCAGACACCCGCCTCGTCGCCCACCGCGTCGAACTCCCGCTTGTCCAGTTCGACCAGCTGCTCGATCTCGCCGGGCGAAACCTCGAGACCGTCTCGCGCGCGCACCAGAACCGACAGCTCGGTCGTCGACAACGGGCAGCAGAACTCCTGCAGCACGGCGAGAACCGCTTCCCGCATGACCGCGGATTCCCGCTTGTCCATGACATTCCTTTCGTTCCGCACAGCGGCCTCAGCAGCGGTTCGTGCCGCGCTTGTGCTGTCTCTAACTATTTATGACAGTTATTCGAAGCCGGTTGCGGTGGTGCCGGTGGCTTTACTGGCGAGAGTGCCGCGCGCTGTAGCTGTAGGCGATGGAGCCTTGGCTGATCAGTTGGTTGCGGGCGCTGTAGGTCGCGGTGACGTTCCCGGCGTGGGTGCGGTTGCCAGCTGCGCGCCCACCCCGTTCCTTGCCCTCGCCAACCAGGAGACCTGATCCCCTCCAGTCGGTGTTCCAGACCTTTGGCCGTGTGCCTTCCAAACCCCTAGGCCCGGCGGTGCAACTCGCCCGCGTAGGTGTTGATCGCGCGCCGAATCCGCACCGGATCGCGAAAGTTCCAATTGTCCAGTATCTGCACGCGACCAGGGATTCCGTTAATGCTGCTCGACTCGCCCTTCCAGCTGAACTCCGGTGCGTCGGCATTCGCCTTCACCCAGAGCCCGCCCGAGTCTTCGGACCAAATATTCGCCAGGTGCGTCCACGGAATGGTGAGGTGCTCGCGTGCGGTGCGCCTACTCTCCCGGAAAGAGATTTCCAGGTACGCGGGAGCGAACTCCGCCCAGCAGTAGAACGTCCACCAGGAGTTCACGGAGATACCGACGCAGAACACGGCCACCAGGAGCATGCCGACCGCGGCCGGAGTCGAATACCAGCGGTCGCTCGAAAACCAGAACAGGGCTGTCCCGGTGGCGCCGAGGAACACTCCCATCGTCATCCAGATTCTCGAGCCACCGCCGTCGCCGTCAGACCGGATTCGCACTTTCTGCGAACTGCTGGCAGCACCGCTCTGCGCCAACTGGATCGCGGTCAAGACCGCTGCCACTCCCAGTCCCGCGGCGACCGTCCCCACGCTGTTGCGATCGCTGGCCAGGTTCACCAGGTAGGCCGCGCCGACGGCGCAGACGGCACCGCACAGGATCCGACCGACCATGAGACTCCCCACGCGGCGTCAAAAGACGCCTCAGCTTGCCCACCGTGCATTCATCCGCGGGCAGGACTGCCCGCCACAATCTCTGGTCGGCCGCGCTTCTGCTGGTGTTACGGCCCTGCGCTGGTCGTAGTCACCGTTGCGGCGGTCTACGCGCTAACGCTGATCGCGGGCGCGCGAGTCGGAGTTCCCCGGGCGAGCCTTAGCGCGAAAATCCTTCAGCCCACCGGGAGGTGTCGCGCTGGCGGCCACGGTCTCGGTCCCTTCGCGCGGGCGAGGGATCGTCGGGGACAGCGCACACCAGAGACCGCGAGTCAGGCGCGCGCTGGCGGTGGCGCCGATGGTGTTCAACAGTACGTCGTCGGTGGCACTGACCCGGCCGGCGTCCAACAGGTACTGCACGGCTTCGATTCCGATCGAGACGAGCGCCGCCGCCGCTGCTACTCGGGCGAGCGACCGCAGCCACGGCACCCGAAACGGGACCAGCGCGGCGAGCGGCGCCAGCAGCACCAGGTTGCCCGCGATCTGCCAGCCCGCGTCTTCTCCCAGTGTGGCGACGTCCTGGCCGGGGATCAGATGCAAGGTGCTGCCTTCGGCGTCCCCGGCGGGCGCCGTGACCAGGACGACGACCAGTCCGCCGCAGAGCAGGATCGCGGTGTCGATCGCCGCGGTGAACGTCGCGACGGAGGCCGGCCAGCGCCGGCTTCGACGCACCGCCAGCACGACCCAGAGGATCTGCGACAGCGGCAGCGCGACGACCGTCACCGGAATGAGGCGTTCGACCACCGAGTCCACCCTGCACCCCTCCCCTGACCACCCCTGGCAAGATCACCTTCGCATCGGCCGGGAAGGGTGTCTCGTCGTCACGATCACCCGACCTGGTGGAGGCCGCGCCTCGGCCGTCGCACCGAATGCCGTGTCTTGCAGCGGGATCAGCCAGCCCAAGGCTCGGTGACCGGTTAACGCAATTACGCCGGTCGTGTAGCCGAAGAGAGGGTGAATCCCGGGACTAACGCGGCACGCCGCCGCACCCTCCGCCACGCGGGTGCGCGCTGCTCGCGGATCGCCCGGAAACCGTCGGTGGCGCGTGCGAAGCTGGCGACGTGGAAGTGCACTTCGACGCTGAACTGTGGATCTGGGACGCGCGGCGGACCGGGAACTGGGCGGGCCGAGCCGCGGGTTCGGATCGATGCGCGTGCAGGTCGGGGTCGGCGCCACCACCTGGCGGGCATCGGTCTTCCCGGACAGCACGCGCGGCTACGTGCTCCCGGTGAAACGCGCCGTGCGCGAGGCCGAGAAGCTCGATCCCGGCGACGTTGCCCGGGTGACCGTGACGGTCCTCGACCTCTGACGTCGGAGGAGGCGGTCCGCCCGCCGGAGGTGTGCGGGGGCGTTCGTTGTTACGCGCGTGATCAACTTGACGAATGCAGAGAAATTTCGAGCTGCGCAAGGCGGTAATGCCAGCCGCCGCCCCGCATGCAGATGGTCGGCCGCGGAAGGCAGGGACGCGGTGTGGAACCGTGTGGCTCAGGGTGCTCGGTCAGGGGCGGTCGATGGGAGGGCCGACGGGAGTCGGCACCGCGACTGTCGCCAGTCGGCCATCCTGGTTGTCATGACTTTGCGTGCGAGGTTGTCGGCTGGCGGGCACACAGCAGAGGTCCGCGGCGCTTCGGCCGAATCGATTCACTCGCTCAGGAAGGTGTTCATGTTCCGTTCGCGCACAGCTCTCGCGGCGATCACCGTCGGTGCCGCTCTTCTTCTCCCGCCCCCCGCGGTCGCGTCTGAGTCCTCCGGGAACGAGGCCGCCTCGTCCTACGCGGACGTGCTCGATCTGCAAGGCGTGCCCACCTCGGCGCTGCCCGGCTCGGCCGGCGGCGATGTCAGCGACATCAACGTGTTCGCCGACCGCGGCGCGTGGCACGCCTACGCGCTGCCCAAGGCCGGCGACACCGCGTCCTACGGTGCGTTCACCGGGCCGCTGTACCTCGCGCAGGAGTACCCGTGGTGGCTGAGCGCCGGTTTCAGCCGGCTCAACCTGAGCGAGGCCGGGCACCCGATCAACCTCGCTGACGCTCGCGACCCGGCATTCAGTTCGCTGCCCGGCGCGCTGCGGCAGAGCTTCGAGGTCGACGGCCTGCGCGTCGTCATGGAACTGCGCTACGCCAGCAACCGCACCGCGCTGGTCCAGGCCACCGTGGAGAACACCGAGCACCGGTCGCGGTCGGTCGGCGCGGGCTGGAGCGGCACGCTGCTGCGGCCGGACGCCGGACCCCAGCACGGCGCTCCCCGGCTTTCCGCGACCAAGGACGGCGTCGCGGTCGGTTTCGCCAAGGTGCGCGAAGCGAACGACTACCTGACCGACGGCACCGAACGGTTCCAGGTCGTTCACGCCGACCCGGTGACGACAACGGTCACCGGCGACACGTACACCACCACGAGCGACGCACCCCTGCAGCTCGGCCCGCACGGCCGGCGGACGCTGAACTGGACCGAGTCCTACACCTTCACCCCCGCCGAGGCTGCCGCCGACGCGTCGGCGGCGAGGCGCGCGTTGGCTCAGCCGTGGCGCACCGTCGCCGAGGACGACGCTCGCTGGCACGGCTACGTCGCGGCGGCCACTCGCGGGGTGCCGCCGAACCGGCAGCGGCTGGCGGTGAAGTCGGCCGAAACGCTGATCACCAACTGGCGCAGTCCGGCGGGCGCGTTGAAGCACGACGGCATCACGCCCGCGATCTCCAACAAGTGGTTCAACGGCCTGTGGGCGTGGGACACCTGGAAACAGGCGGTCGGCACCGCCGTGTTCGATCCAGCGCTGGCCGAATCCCAGATCCGGTCCATGTTCGACTACCAGGTGACCGCGGCGTCGACGGCCCGGCCGCAGGACGCCGGGATGATCCCGGACGCCGTCTTCTACAACGACCCCGCCCACGGCGGCGGCAACTGGAACGAGCGCAACTCCAAACCGCCCCTCGCCTCCTGGGCGGTCTGGTCGGTCTACCAGCGCAACGGCGATCTCGGGTTCCTGCGCGAGATGTACCCGAAGCTGGCCGCCTACCACGCCTGGTGGTATCGGGACCGGGACCACGACCACAACGGCCTCGCCGAGTACGGCGCCACCGTCGATCCGGCCAACGCGACTGCCGAGGACAAGCGCCTGGCGGCGGCATGGGAAAGCGGAATGGACAATGCGCCGCGCTTCGACGCGAAGCTCGGCGCCACCGTCGTCGACAACACCTCGCCGAGCGGACAAGTCGTCGGTTCGTCGCTCGCCCAGGAGTCGGTGGATCTCAACTCCTACCTGGTGATGGACAAAAAGACCCTCGCGCTGATCGCCGACCGGCTCGGCGACCGCCGGGCGGCCCGGTCCTACCGCGCCTCGGCGGCCAGCGTCGCGGCCGCCGTCCAGCGCACCATGTTCGACCCGGCCACCGGCTGGTTCTACGACACGGAACTGGGCACCGGCCGACGGCTCACCGCACGCGGCAAGGGAATCGAAGGCGCCATCCCGCTGTGGGCCGGCGTCGCCACCCCCGGCCAGGCGGCGGCCGCGCGGAAGAACCTCCTGTCCCCCACCGAATTCGACACCCGCATGCCATTCCCGACCACCTCGGCGAGCTCGCCGTACTACCAGCCGACCGGCTACTGGCGCGGCGCGGTGTGGCTGGACCACGCGTACTTCGCCTTGACGGGCTTGCAGCGCTACGGATACGGCACCGACTCAGCGGCACTCGCCGACCAGCTGCGCTCCAACGCGGCCGGTCTGCTGGGCAACGGGCCGCTGATGGAGAACTACAACCCCGCCACCGGCGCGCCGATGAACTCGCGCGGCTTCAGCTGGTCGGCGGCGATGCTGCTGGCACTCGACCACCCACAGCGGGCCTGACGCCGGGACCGCCCGTCGCCCCGGCGTGCGCGGGGTACGGCCGAGAAGACAGGTGGCGAACACACTCGGTCGCCGAACTTCTCCGTTTGCGCGCAGGGTAGCCGTGCGGGTGGCCGAGACCCGTCGGTCTCGGAGACGTCCCTCACCCGCAGGGCGCCGGCAGACGGCCACGATGACGTCCTTGGAACGGCTGGGCAGGAGCGCCGGGCTATCAGGTCCGGACTGATGGAACACCTCTCACAGCCCGGCGGGCACGCCGCCCGCGACGAAGGGACCACCCCGCTGGGGGCGGCCCCTTCGTCGCGCTCGTTTCAGCGGCCGATGGCGATGCCGTCGTACACCAGCCACGCCACGAACCGGACACCGTCGTGATGGTCACTGTGTTCCGGCCCTGCTTCAGTTGTCCTGCCGGGAGGTGGATCGACTGTGTGCTCGGCACGATGCCGTGGGCGTTGAGCGGCTGGGTGTCGCCCCAGTGGTAACCGTCGCCGCCGACTGCACCGGAACCCTCGTCATCGGCGGCAGCCTGCACTTCGACCTCTACCTCGACCCCTCCGGCGACAGTTTCGTCTACGTCCAGACCGACCCCGGCTCAGTCAGCGCCACCACCGAACACCGAGCCACCCGCACCTGGCCCGCCGGACAATCGACCCCGGCAGCCGCTGCTTTCCCTGCCCTTGAGCAAGAAGGCGGCCCCGCCAGGCTCGGCCGACTCGCAAGTCCAGATCGGCCCGGCCCCAAGAATCCCGGCCAGCCGGTGACGCCCACAACGAACCGTCGCGGGCGTCACCGGTCATTTGCCGGAGTGGTCGATCACGTTGCCGTTGGAGCAGTTGTTGCGGTGGTCGCCGACCCACGCGCCGAGCGCCGGCACGACGGCGAGTTCTTGGATGCAGACGTCGGCGGCGGTGAAGTTCCAGTTGTTGGCCGCGTTGACGCCGACGCCGAAGTTCGAGTCGTTGTCGGCTGCGGCGGGCGTGGCGAGCAGTACGGGCACGCCGACGGCGAGCACGGCGGCGGCGACCTTAGCGGGCAGGGACACAGGGGCTCCTCTCGATCTTGCCAGTAGTGGCGAACGAGGTATCGGTCGCCACGGCGGGAATGATCAAGCCCGCAGCGAGTGCGGTACCCGATCGTGTTCCCGTTCGATGCGGCGTCTGCCGCCGAACGCTGGTGGCAACAAGGGAAATGCGTTGTCGGCAGGCACACGCGTGACCGGGCGCGTCAGTTGTCACCGCCGCGGCAGGCGGGCATCGGACCTGAGCGATTGTCGTCTGCCGTGCGCTGTCTCCGCGACTGTGCAGCGACGGTTCGCGGCCTCGGCCGGACGGCAGCGTCCATTCCCAGCACGTTTGACAGCCGCAGACACCATGGCATCAAAGGAAAAACACGCTCACAGTGATTGTCGCGCTTGCGACGCGGGTCCGCCCCCTGCTCGGACACGGTCCCTCCTCCGGCCCCGACCGGGGACGGGTGCGGGGGTGGTCCCGGGCAGAGCCCCGCAAGCTGGTTCGTGGTGCTGTCTTCCCCGTGCGCGCGGGGGTCCTCCATGTTTCCTTGGGCGGCCCGGGGAACCACGCGTCCTTCAGCCCTGCTGCGCGGTGCGGACCACCTCCAGCAGGCGGTCCGCTTCGTCGCCCACGAACAACGCCAGCGGCGCGATCAGCATCCCGTTGGAACGGTGGCCGGGGTTGCCGCTTTTCTCCCGATCGCCGAACTCGACGGCCCGGCCGCCCCGGTAATCGGTGACAGCCGCCTTCGCCAGGTCTGACAGGCGCTCGGCGCGACAGATCGGACGTCCCCACCACGTTGCTTCGACCAGGACCCGCCGGGTGGTCACGGTGTAGCGGCCGCGCGTGAGAGTCGCCTTCATCCGCCACCGATCGGCCGCTGTGAAGAACAACGTAGTGAGGCCCGACTGGATGGCGACGCCCCAATTCCAGGCGGACCCGAGCGCCGCGAGTCCGATCAGGTATCCGAGCAGCAACACCCACAGCCACCGGGGCCGCTTCCGGGGCAGCGAACAACCGGTCCACAGGACAGTTTCCCCGGGTTCCAGCTCCTGCGGTCTTCGTCCTCCCATACTGAGCGCATACCCAGTCGGCCCTCCCCCGACTCGTGACTTCCCCATCCGGTGAGATGCCTTCCGGCGAGGGAATCGTCGAACGAGCCCAAGCAACGACGATCTCTGCTGTCGCGCTCAGGCTGATTCAGCGAAACGCCATCCCCACCACCGGCATCGTGACCGCCAACCCCTACGACCAGTCCACGCCGGGTGTCCGTTCCTTATGCCCCGCCGACCTGGTCGAAGCGTCGTGCCGCGGGGCGGCCGACGAGCACCACCGCGCGCTTGCCCGGTGTCCCTGTAACCCTGTCGCGTATCGACAGGTGCAGACAATAAATTGCTGAGAACAGGGAGGATTCCGTGCGGTACAAGCACATTGCGGCAACCATGGTCGTCGCTGGTTTGCTCAGCCTTGTCATCACCGGGAACGCCGAGGCCAGCCGGCGGTGCGGTCCCACCTCGGAGGCCGACGGCGTCGGGAACATGGGAACGTCGTGGACGCTGAAGTCCAAGCACGACGACGACGGGCCCGGCGGAAGCTTCGTCGTCGGCGAGGAGTTCGAGATCCACACCAACGTTCCCAACCAGGTGTGGTCGATCACGTTCGCCGACAACGGCCAGGTCTTCTTCACCGGCGACGACACCTCGACCGCCACCGGGATCAGGGAGCAGCACCCGACCGCCAACCACCCCGGCACCAACCAGCACATGACCGCGCACGCGGTCAACCACACCACCGGCGAGATCATCGACGCCGCCGTGGACGTCGCCCCAGTCCCCGCCTGCGGCGGCTGACCACGGATCCCGCCACCACCGTCCCCTCAACGGCAGCCCGTTCCGGGGGCGGTGGTGGCCGAACGTCTCGAGGGAGGTCGCGTTGTCGCGCGACCGGCCCCGACGCCACCGTCAACGCGATCCTGGCCGTGGTCGACGCCGAGACCCGCCGCTGCGCCTGCTGCTGTCGGGCACCGCGTTCGACTTCGCCCGAAACGTCTACCAGCAACGCCTGACCACCTGGTCGGAATGAGAAGCAACCTCCCGCTCCGCCGACCGCTCCCGCCAACGCAGCGAACTTCGCTATGAAGCCGACACATGCGTCCCGGGCAGGTATGCCTCGACCCTTTTCGCATCGGGCACGCCGATCTTCTCGTAGGAGTCGCGAGCGGCCTGAAGTTGGCTCGCACCCCGCGCCTCGTGTCCGTCGGTGCGCAACACCACTCCCAGGCCCTCGCGAGCCAGTAGGGATCGCCGGTCTTCCATGCGAATTCGAGTGCCCGCCGATGATGGTCGAGCGCGGACGAGGTGTCTCCGAGCACTGTCAGGACCTCGCCGAGCCCGGTGAGCGCGGCGCCCTGGCTGGCTGGGGTGCCGACCTCGCGGGTGGTCTCGAGCGCCCCGGACCCCGGCGTCTGCCGCTACATCCGGTAGCACGGAAGGCGGTCGGGAGCACCGCAGTCGCGGCCAACTGCTCCGTCGACGACGACAATGGACTGCAGTTGCCACAGCGCCGCTGGACAATCACGCCGTCCCGTCGGACGCGATTTCGCCAGCTTTTGGGGACGCGCTTCATTTCCGGCGATCACGGGCAAAGTTGGCAACCAAACGCGACGCTTCCGGAGGTGTTGACGCGTCGGCGATCTCGCCGTGAGTTTCCCCTGCGGCGGTCCAGGTTGGACCATCACAGGGGAAACTTCTGTTATTCGCGCAGCGTTCCGGATCCCGAAGAGCAAGCTACCTGGAACACGTCGCGGGGGCCTGGCGGCCGCGCGTACGCGAGATGCGTGCTCATGCCACGTCGTTGAACTTCCAACCGGCCAAGCGGTTCGGCTTGCACGAGCCGTGAATCATGTAGTCGCCGATTCCGTAGTAGGGACTGTTGTAGGATTTTCCGTCAGAGCAGTAAATAGTAATTTGAACCACGCCCGCGGTGATCTTGCAGTTGACGAACAGGTCCTGAGGACCCTGCCAGTACTTGCAGTCATACCGGGCGTAAGGGCTCGCGACCTGTCTTTCCGCCGTGCTCAGCCCAGGCTGTGCCGCAACAGCCTCGTGCTGAACCGGTGAAAATCCCGGGGCCTGCGGAGCTGTCGATGCGCTGGCGCTCGCGTCGCTCAGCGCCCACATCGAAAGCGACGCCATGGCCGCGACCAGAATCTTCGACACCGTCCTGACAAGCGAGGCAGTTTCCGTCTTCACGCCGTCTCCTTATTATCGAGTTTCTCTATTTTTTGCCGCAGTTCGCTCTTGAAGGTCACTCGCGGACACTCGCGTCGAAGAGCCAGAGCGCCCACAGGCCGTCGTTGGCTCCCGCATCGCTGCTGTCGCAGTCATATGCCGACGACTGGCCGCTCGCGACCATCGAAATGCCATCACTCGTGCACTGCTCCGAGGTAATGTGCGATTCGTAGAGATATCGGCCAAGAGGAGAGGCGGGTGCCGCATTTGGAGTCTCGGCCGATGCCGTTGCGTCCGACGCTGTCAGCAGAAGCACAGCTGTCGCAGCGGTAATGCAGAGCAGCACAGTATTTCGCATGAAATCATCCTTTCTGGGAGCAATTCTCTCGGCTCGTGGAACAGCCGCCACGTCGGACACTATCGAGAGTGCGAGTGCTGACAGCCCCGTCTTGTACAACCTTGTACACATCCGGTACGGGAGGTCTGCGACACCAGGGCTGGTCGGGGCCGCCGGTTGGGCAGGTGCGATGACGGACGGGGCTGAGCCGTTGTCTCAGAAACCGGCCAATCTCCCAAGCAATTCGTCGCGTTGCCGGCCGGCGGGTCGGGTGCGGAGCGCTGCGCGCAAGCTGGCTGTCGCATGACGCAGGTCGGCAATGCGTTGGTGCGGCGGCAACAGCAACACCGGCTTCGTCAGGCGGTCGACGGCGTCCAGGTCGTCACGGTGCGCATAAACCTTGGCCAGCAGGAGATGCGCCAACGCAGCACGGTCGAAAGTCCATCCCGCGCGATGCGGGTCCCGGTAGCCTTGGGCAGCGTGGCGGGCGTGCTCTTCAAGCAGCGTCAGGACTGTCCGCTCCGGCGGAAGGGCAGCGAAGACTTCGGCGGCGTAGCTGAAGTAAGCGGATTCGGTATTGTCGTGGTCGTATCCCAACAGAGTGTCGAGTTCGTCGGGGATCAGCTTGTTCCGTCCGCGCTCCGCGTGAGCGACAGCGCAGAACGCTTCTGCTGTCCTGCCCCGCGTTGCGAGCGCACGCGCCGCCCGCAACGCGAGCAGTCCGGGCATCGTTCCCCGTGACGGCCGTGTCACGTCCATCCCTTCCAGCGCGAACCGCAGTGCGGCCGCGTCCCGTCCCTGGAGCAGGCCTGACAGCGACTGGATGTTGCAGATGAGCGCGTGTGCGGAGCCACCGTCGTCAGCCTTGCCGACAAACAGCCGGGCAGCTTGTGCGTAGCGCGCCGACAGGGGCCAGTTCGCCTGGTCATGACCGGCCGAAGCCAGCAGGTACCCGGACAGTCCCGCGTACAGGTACAGCCGTTTGGCCTGTTTCTTGCTCAACCGTGCGGCCGTCAAGTCGAGTGCGGCGTTGTGGAAGTCGACGAGTTGCCGCGTGATCGCCGACGAGGATTGTCGTCCGTACGCTGCCGCGAGGCGGCCGATCCCGGCGCGCAGCGAGTCCAGTGCGTCGCCCGCCGTTCCCGCCGACACCGCTTCGGCGATCCGGAGGGATCGCTCTGCTGTCGCGTCGAGCAGCGGTTCAGAGTTCTCGTGCGCGCTCGGTTCCGAGAGGCTGCGGCCGAGGCCCCGGCGCAGATCCTCCACGCGGTCGCGCGCCGTCGCCAATGCGCGGCACAACTCCGCAGGCACCCCCAACGCCGAAACGATCAAGTCGAAACGGTCGGCCGGAGCCAGGACTTTTCCGGACAGGTACGTGCCGATCGTCGTATGCGGCAGGCCGGTCGACGCCGACAGTTCGCGGTAAGTGGCCGGACGTCGCCCGCCGGGCCCTCGATGGATGCGCCGCACTTGCGCGAGCACTTCGGCAAGGTCCGGGACAGTCCGCGCCCGCGTCGCCGCGAGAATGAGTCGTTCGTGCTCGTCCATACGCCGCCCATGCGATAGGTGCTCTATCCGTCGAGCCAGGAGCCCCGGCTTGCTCGCGCAGTCGGATTCCGGGGAGCTTCGTGACCGGTTCGGGTCTCGTTCGTCCAGGTGACGTCGGCGGGCTTGTGCTCGAAGCGGACGGTCGCTTCTTTCCGTCAACAGTTAACTCTGATCACGGGGCTCTTTGTAGTGCCGCTGGCCGACTGGGGCGTATAGCCTTTGGGAAAGACCACGGAATGATGCCCCAACGTATAGTAGTACGCGCTTCCGCCCTGGCATATGTCGTTGGCTGCCGACGTGACGTATGTGCCGGGTCCGTACTTGTATTGCCCGATCCCGGCGAGAGCCCAGCCGAAACCGGGAAGCCACCGGTACAGTTCAGCCTGGGTGGCGACCGACGGAACGGGAACCGGGCAGCTTGTCGTGGATTCGCCGGCGACGAATCCTGGTATGTGTTGCGACCGGTGCGGATAGTTTGCCCGGATGGGGCAATTGATGACGTTCTGCGCACCGAATCCTCGGGCGTTATCGGGTGCGGCGCTCAGAACCACGGTTTCCGCGGCCGTCATTGCCGGGACGTCGGCCGGCGGCGGTGCGACGCTGTCGGCGGCCGAAGCGGATTGCGCCACGCACATGCTCAGAAGAACTGCGGTGGCTGAAGCGAATATCGCAGTACGAGATCCCGATCTCGACATGCCCCCTCCTTTGACTGCGTATGAGACGTGCCCAGCCTGCTCGGCCGACCGTTGGTAAACCTTTGACGGGCCTTGTCACAGGCTGACCGGAAGCGCGGTGGTCTGCCCGGCGATCCTCCTTGTTCACCTCGCTCAAGCAACTGGGTTCGAGAGCGTCTGGCCTTCCGGGTGGACCCGCACGATGGCTCAATCCTGGCCGAGGCGGTCGAGCAGGAGGCTGACCCGCTCCGCGTCCCCGGGGCGGCGCTGCGTCCGGTAGTGCTCCAACGCCGCCTCCCACCGGGAACGAGCCTGCTCGCGCTGGCCCTGGGCGTAGTGCGCGGCGCCCAGGTTAACCAGCGTGTCCGCCTCCTCGGAGGCGTTGCCGAGGCCGTTGAACGCCGTGAGCGCCTGTTCGTAGTAGTGCGTGGCCCGCGCGTAGTCGGCGGCCCGCACGCAGATGTAGCCGAGGCTGTCCAGGACGACGGCCTCTCCTTCCGGGTCGTCGTGGCGCCGGGCCAGTGCGAGGGCGGCCGCACAGTGCGCGCGCCCCTCGTCGTGATCGCCGAGCCGGGCCTGATGCCAGCCGATCTGGCCGAGCGTCCAGCCTTCCCACACGGGCAGGTCAAGGGCCCGGAACAACGGCAGGGCGTGCCGGGCGCAGCGCAGCGCCTGCCGGTCGTTCGCCTGCTGCTCCCACGCACCGGCCATTAGGTGGTAGGCGTGCGCCTGGCCAAGGCGGTCATCGGCGGCCTCGGCTAGCGACAGTGCTCGGCGCAGGTGCTTCTGCGCGTCATCGGCATGACCGGCCCGCGCGTAGGCGTAGCCGAGAAGACGATGCGTCAAGGTGTGCGCGGCGCGGTCTCCCGCGCGGTGCGCGGCGTCCAGTGCCGCAGACCAGACCGTGAGGTTGTCCGACAGCAGACCACTTCTTCGGTGATAGGTGCCTAGCGTCCAGGCCAGTTGCCAGACCTCGGCGCGCCAGCCCCGGTCCGCGGCCAGCCGTTGGGCGACCAGCAGATTGGAATGCTCCGCCGCGAACCACGCCAGAGCGGCGGACTCGTCGTCCGGGCACAGCGGTTGGCAACCGGCAGCCACAGCGTCGAGCCGGATCGGCGGATAGTGCGGATCCAGCCGTCGATTGGCCGCGAACGCGGTGTGCAGATAGAAGTCCACCAATCGGCGCACCGGCTCCGCAGCGCGGTCGTCCGCATCGGTTTGCTTCATGTGCTGGGCGGCGAACAGCCGCACCAGGTCGTGCATGCAGAAGCGGTGCGGAGCGTGCTGCTGCACAAGGTGCGCGTCTTCCAATTCGCGCAAAACGATCCGCGCCCTCGCGGTGGGCAGGCCGGTCAGTGCCGCTGCCGCTGGCAGGCTGAGGTCCGGTCCCGGAGCCGACCCGACCAGTCCGGCCGCCGAGGTCGCGTCCCGCGAAAGGCCGCGGCAGGACCAGGAGAGCACGGCGCGCAGGTTCAGCGTGAGGTCGCCCCCGTCCAGCAGATCCAAGCGGCTGGCGGGGTCGCGAAGTTCGGCGGCCAGTGCGGCGAGAGGAAAGTCCCGGTGCTGCGCGGCACGCGCGGCGACGATGCCGATCGCCAACGGCAGCCCGGCGCACAGCTCGAGGATCTCGGTCGCCGCGCGGGGCTCGGCAGCCAGTTTCTCCGCGCTCAGGTGGCGGACCAGCAGTTCCCGGGCCTCGTCGGCGTTCAACGGATCAAGATCCAGCACCAGCCCGCCGTGCGTCGCCGCCAGCGTCGAGAGCTGGCCGCGGCTCGTGACGAGCACGGTGCACCGGGAATCGCCCGGCAGCAGCGACCGGACCTGATCGCTGTCGGCGGCGTTGTCCAGCATGACCAGCATCCGTTTGCCCGCGACCATGCTTCGGAACAGCCCGGCCTGCGCATCGAAATCCGCCGGAACGGCGAGCGAATCGCCGCCGAGCGCGTCCAGGAAACCGCGGATCGCCGTGGCCGGGGCCATGGGTTTTCCGGTCGGGTCGAATCCGCGCAGGTTGACGTACAGCTGCCCGTCGGGAAACCGATCGAGATGCCGGTAGGCCCACCGCAGCGCGAGCCAGGTCTTGCCGATTCCGCCGGTGCCGGTGATCGCCAGGACAGACCCGTGCCCACGCCGGGAAGCGTTGTCGTGCATCGCGGTGAGCCGGGCCAGCTCGTCGGCGCGGCCGGCGAACGGCCAGGGCATCAACGGCAGTTGACGGGCTCGGGGCACCGGGGAGATACGCACCGGATGCGGCGGCGCGGCCAGCGCCGGATCCGCCGTGAGGATCCGGCGGTGCAGGGCGCGCAGCTCGGGACCGGGATCGGCGCCCAACTCCTCGCCCAACCGGCGTCGCAGGCGCTGGTAGCAGTCCAAGGCGTCGGCGGTGCGGCCGCAGCGGTAGTGGGCGAGCATGAACTGCCCGGCCAGCCGTTCGTCCAGGGGCTGCTCGTCGACCTGGTCGCGAAGGCCGGCGAGCACAGCGGCGTGGCGGCCTTGGCGCAGGCGGATGTCGGTCAGGTCGAGCCGGGCCTCCTGGCGCTTGTGGGCGAGCATCGTACGGATCGTGTTGAACCACGGCGTGTCGGCCCCTGCGAACGGCTCGCCGCGCCACAAGCCGAGCGCCTGTTCGAGCAGCGCGCCGTCCCCGCCGTCGGCGATGGCACCGGCCCTCTCGATGAGCCGGCAAAACCTGTGCAGGTCTACGTTTTCCTCGTCCACCTCGAGCACATAGCCCGCGGACCGCCGGGCGATGCCTCCCTGCCGCGCGGGCTCCAGAACCCGGCGAAGCAGCGACACGTACGTTCCCACCGCGCTGGCGGGATGGGCCGGAAGCTGCCCGCCGCCCCACACCCGGTCCACAACATGAGCGACCGGCACCGGACGGTTAGCTTCGACAAGCATCACCGCCAGCACGCACCGCTGGCGGTGATGTCCGACCTCGACGAAGGAACCGTCGACGAACATCTCGATCGCGCCGAGCAAGCGGAAGTCCGCGCCCATCGCTCCCCCTGGCGACGAGAAACCTTTCCTGTAGCGCCATTATCGCCGCGGCTCCCCAAGACCTTCAACCGTAGCTGGGAACGTGCGGCCCGCCATTAGCCAGAAATTCGACTAAAACCGTCCATTTGCCCCAAATCTGCACGTGCAGTTCGCCATTCTCCTCAATACCGTCCGGGCCGCCGACCGAAATGCCCCATGCGGATCATCGCGCCAACATCGGCCAGCAGCCAGGGAACGATCCCAAAGCCGTGCGCGGAAGAACCGCGACCGGCCAGCCATCTCTCAAACCGGCCGCGCGAGCGTACGGCTCCATCGCCTGGGCGAACAGGCGTTCCCCCTCCGCGGCGACGGCGACTCCGGCACCGGCGAGCCGCCAGGCCCAGTTCCCAAACCCGGCTCGCGACAGACCCAGTCAACGGCCTCCCGGATCGCACGGCTTTCCCGCGGAAGTTCGCCGGAGCCGAAGGCGGCGCAGCACGGAAGACGAAGAAAATACGCATGATCGCGACCGATCTTGCGCCATTCCGATGAAGCGACACACAAAAACGAAGATCACAGAACATCTCGGAGCACCGCTGGGAGCGTCACCGCATAGGACGCGAAACCCGGCTGACCAGCTCACCGATGAATTGCCAAGCGATTCCTAAACCCCTGGTCAGTACGATGCGCTGCGGAATCGGCTCAACCCGTTGCGAGGGAGACGTAGATCCATGATTCGACCTCGAAGACCGCGTGCCGCCATTGCCTTGGCGGCGCTCCTGACCATGCTCTGCACCGTCGCACTCGTTCCCGGGGCGGCGAGCGCGGCAGCTCGGTTCCGCGGCGGCGAAGGCTCCGACCGCCACGGCGTCCTCCCGGACGCGGCCCCGGGGGTCTTCCGCCTCGCCGCCGCGCCGGACGGAACGCAGGCGAGCCCGGCAGATGCCGTCGACTGCTTCACCCACCTGGACCCGCTCATCCAAGCGACGTCCAGCATCCAGGCAACGGGTTCCGTGTGGTGCACCAGCCCGGTGCCGTCCCTTACCCTGCAAGTCACGCTGTTCTGGAACCACTTCCCGGGAGCCTACGACCGCCGGACCAGCACCCAGAACGTCGGCGTCCATGCCTTCGGCCCCTGCTTGAACGGCGAATAGTACGCCGAACTCGAACTCTGGATCGTCTGGCCGAAGGGCGTCAAAGGCCCGCCGTACCACCAGGAGTTCACCCGGACGGACACAGTTTCCTGCTGATCTGCCCGTGCAGGCGGCCGAGCGAACTACGCCGGAAAGCACCTCTGACAAAGGAATGCCAACCCAGTCCACGACCATACGGTGTGAGGTAGCAAGACATGCGCTCATCTGTTTATTCACGTCGCCGTCGCTCCATCACGGCGGCCGTCGTCGCCCTGCTCACGTTGGCCGGGGCCATCACCAGCACGCAGTCCGCCCAAGCGGCTGCTCCGCAGATTCTGACGTTCTGGAACAAGTGCGTCGATGTCCGAGGCGGCAAAACCGACGATGGCACCCGAATCGACGAGTGGACCTGCAACGGAACAGTCTCGCAAGAATTCACCATCGTGCCCCTGGGCAACGGCTACTCCCTCATCAAAACTTACTGGGGCAAGTGCGTCGACGTCCGCGGCGGCAAAACCGATGACGGCACCCGAATCGACGAGTGGACCTGCAACGGAACAGTCTCCCAGGAATTCACCATCGTGCCCCTGGGCAACGGCTACTCCCTCATCAAAACTTACTGGGGCAAGTGCGTCGACGTCCGAGGCGGCAAGTCGGACGACAACACTGATATCGACGAGTGGACCTGCAACGGAACGGTCTCGCAGGAATTCGCGCTCTGAGCAATAGGACATTCGCCCGAGCATCAGTCCGCTTCCTCGGCCCCCGCGCAACGCAGGGGCCGAGGGAGCGCACCCGATCCAGAACACACGCTGCCTGCGAAAGGAGGGCGTACTACGAGCGGAACCCCTCAATCGCCCGCTGCTGCCACGGCGCTGGACAGCGTCACGCCCGCATAGCACCAAAGGGAGCCTCACCGCATCGCCGTGAAGACACCGCCTGCCTCGGTCATCCGGGCCGCCGAGGAACTCAACTTATTCGACTACGGCAAGGAACGCGCCGTCCACCACCGCGAAGCCGTCGCCGAACAGCTCGAGACCGCCCTTGCCTGCCTCGGAGTGATCGAACGGGTCAAAGGCGTGCTCTCCCGCGCTGGTTCCCTTCCGATGGACGGTGCCTTCGACCGCATGCTGCAGAGACCTGCCAACTGCCCGCCGGATCCCCGCGCGCAAACCGCCGACAAACCGGACCGCTTCAGGACAGACCCCGCGGTGACAGCTAACTTCTGGAAGCGACAACTATCGTCTGCAGCCAGTGCCAGTGGTGGAAGTCAGCGCCATGGCGAGATGGCTAGTCGTTGCCGACGGCTGATCGCGATCTGGCGCAGGCAGTCGTCGCCAGCGCCGACGAGGTTGTGTGGGTGGCGCCGCGAAGGTCGCGCAAGAGTCGACGTCTGGCAACGCCGCAGCGTGGTGTCCAGGTCGCGTCACTCGGCCGCGTGCTGCGGCTACTTCTTGTTCTCTTTTTTCTGCTGCCGAGCTTTTCCGTTCCAGTAAAAGAGATTGAAAATCCCCAGAGAAATCAGGACGACCAGCAGCACTACGCCGAACACGGGCGGATAGATGTCCGCCTTGAGGAAGAAGAAGGTGACGGAGATCATGACTATGATCAGGAAGTAGCTGACGCCTTCTTTCCAGCTGACAAGGTCACGTGAGCCCAGCCAGTCGAACAGGCGGGGCAGCTTGGTCCGGCCGGTCATCGTCTCCGCACCTTTCTCGCGGTCAACATACTAAAAGTGAAGCAAGGCCGACGCCCAGTCCCACGCCGAACAAGACTACCCGGCGGGCGGAACCAGAAAAGCGGCGGCTCCGAATCCGGTGGCGGTGCCGAGTGCGCCCGCGCTGCATATCCTCGACTTCGACCAGAACTTCTCTTCGTCCTTGTGGTCGTGGTTGCTGGTGAGGATTTGCTGCACGTATTCGCATCCCAGGTTGAGAGGTGTGTTGCAGTCCGGGTTGGTGATTATGCCAGGCCTGCGGAGCAAGGTGGTGTACCAGGCCGCGACGGGTCCCTCGCCTTGGAGGCAGCCGGCCGGGGCCGGGCCCGCACCGCCGTAGCCGTCGGCCGCGCCGCCACCGCCGGCGGGCGGGTTTTGCGGGTGGGCGATGGCGTCCCGGAGCACCTGGCTGGCCTCGTGGGCCGCTTGTGCGGCGTCCTTTCCGGCAGCGATCGCGCTGGCGTAAGCCGCACCGAGGGTCGCGGCACCTGCGCGAAGGCTCACCGGTCAGAGGTCGATGATGAGCTTCAGGACGAGCTCTGCAGCCTTGTGCATGAAGTTGTGTGTGGTGTCCCAGGCATGCACAGTGATCTGTTCGTCGGCGCGTGCTTTCGCCGTCATCGCCGCGAGCGGGGATTCGCCGGGCCAGTCTGTTGCTTCGACATAGTGTTTGACGGGTACGCGACGCCACGCCCCCGTGAGTTTTGAGGCTTGCATCAGTGTGGCCAGCGGATGCGGGCGCGCACGCTTGTCGAAAAACGGCAAGGGGTCGACGAAAACTCCGGTACGGGCCGACCCGTCGACGTACCAGGCGTGCTCCTCGTCGTTGGTCATCGACCAGCTGGAATCCCCGTTTTCGGGGAGCAGAGCGTCCAGGTAGACCAGCGCTCGGATTCGGTCGCATTCGACATCCGCGACACCGCTGATGATGCTTCCGCCGTAGCTGTGGCCGACGAGGACCGCGTCGCGCCTGCCGTCCGCTTCCGGAGGAACTGCCCGCAGCGCCTGGATGGCCTGGTGCACGTGGTCGTCCAGGGTGATCACCTGTTGCGGCGGGTTCGCGTCCGGATCCAGGCCTACAGGAGTGAGCGCGATGACGGTGTGCCCGGCCTCCTTGAGAGCGGGGACTACGGGGTCGTACCACCAGCCGCCGTGGCAGGCGCCCGGTACGAGCAGATAAGTGGTCACGGGCGGATTTCCTTCCGGCAGGTGAGTGCATAGCCAGGGCTGGCAGGGCAAAGCCGAGATACGACGCCCGTCAATCAGCCGTTGGGGCGTGACTCGAGAGCCTGGAGCGACCAGCTGTTGCCGTCAGGATCGCGGAAGTAGACGAAGCTGCCCCACGGCTGCACGTCCACCTCGCTCGCGGCGACACCGGCGTCGAGCAACTGCTCGCGGGCCGCGTCGGCGTTGGCGACCACGATCTGGATCTCCTGCGTGCCGGGTGTCCTCTCGGTGATGCCTTCGCCGATCACGATGGAGCAGGCCGAGCCGGGCGGTGTCAGCTGGACGAACCGCAGGCCTTCATGCACTTTGTGGTCGTGGTCGGCGTTGAAGCCGACCTTTTCGTAAAACGCCTTGGCCCGGTCGACGTCGGTCACCGGGACGGGGATGAGTTCGATCTTCCAGTCCATCGTCCTACCGTAGGACGTGGGTACGACATTCCGCGCTTCGTTCCGTACGGTCTTCCGAGAAGCGCGAGCGGCGGCAGGGCCAGCGCGGTCACTGCCCGTTGGCCGGATGAACGTGAAAGCCGCGCTAGCCACACCGCACCGTCAGCGGCATGAGCGGCCGGGTTGTCCCTGCGAAAACCATTGGTGAACCGACTTGCTCCGCTGATGTACTGATGTGCCACCGTGAGTCTGCCGCGTGACGGAGGTAGTAGTTGTGACGGGCTATGCCGCGCTTGCCGAGGTGTACGAGTGGCTCATCTCCGATGCGAAGCTGGCTCCGGCCGAGTTCGCTGCGTCGTTCGATAATGTCCTCAGCCTCCTGCCGTCGAACGCCCACGTCCTCGATTGTTCGTGCGGGACCGGGCAGTTGGCGGTTGGCCTCGCCCGTCGTGGCATCCAGGTTGTCGCAACTGACGCCAGCGACGCGATGGTCCGTCGGACTGCGGAGTTGGCTGAGGAGCTCGGGGCATCCGTCCAGGCCGTGCGGGCGGACTGGGAAGAGTTGCCCGACCATTTCGATGACGCCACCTTCGACATGGTGTTCTGCGTCGGCAACTCGCTGCACCACGCCGTCGGCGCGAGAGGCAGGGTTGCTGCTCTGGAGTCGATGTCACGGGTTCTGCGCCGTGGCGGGCGCTTGGTGCTCACCTCCCGCACGTGGGAACTCGTGAGGGCCAAAGGTTCCCGGCTGGACATCAGTGACCGACTCGTCCGCCGGAACGGTCGCGATGCCGTCGTGGTCTACCGCTGGGAGATCGCGCCGCATTGGGAGGACGAGCACCACATCGAGATCGCGGTCGCGCAAGTTGATGCGGCTGGGTCGGTTCTTGTCCGCTCGGAACTGCTGTCGTGCTGGCCCTACCGATACGACGAACTCGAAGTCGAGTTGCACCGGGTCGGACTTCGGAGGGAAATGAACACGTTCAACCCTGAGGCCGAGAACTACCTGGTGGTGGCGAGCAAGCTACAGACAACGGGCTCGCAGTCCCTGGCCAGACCGCGCGGTTGCTCGCAGGAGGCCTGCGCTCTCCCATCGGCATGAGCGCGTAGCCAGCGCAACGCACGCTATGCGGCATGAGCGGATGTTGGTCTGGTTGGGGTGCGGTCATCGACCTCGAGCTTCGGTTTCGTCGCCTTGTTTCCTGGCCCGGTTGGGATTTCTTTGAGCGATGGAGCCGCTTTCCTGCGTGGGCGGCATCAGGTGGCTCAGAAATCGACGGGAGGGGCCTGTTGTTGTCGAGGCATGTCTGTGGCGGAGTGCGGAGTTGGTGGTTCCTGTTCAGTCGAAGGTGAAGGAGTAGGCCTGGAGTCCGGGGCTGAGGGTGAGGGTGAGCCGACCGCTGTGCAGGTCCGGGGTTTGGGTCAGCCGGTAGAGGTTGGGGGTGCCGGAGACGGTGACGGTGCGGGTCGGGGCGCCGTCGGCGGAGACGGTCACGGTGCCTTGTCCGGCGAGGACGAGGTTGGTGCTTTTGGCTGTGTAGCTCAGTGTGAGCTTCGCGCCGGGGCCCGCGGTGGCTTTCTGGTAGTCGATGGTCCAGTTTCCGTCGAGGGCGACCTTGCCCGGCGGGACGTCGGCGGGGAAACGGTAGCCGGTTTCCTTCTCCAGGACCGGCGGAGTGCCGCCGGGGGCGAGGGTTTTCGGCAGTTCGCCGTAGCTGAGGTAGGTTTCGCGGCTGGTGCGCTGGTCGGTCGGGGTGGTGTCGGGCAGGTCGCCCGGAGCGGGCAGGGTGACGCCCGGGTCGGCTTGCCGCAGCAGCTGGCGGACGGCGGTTTCGGTCTGGTCGTAGGCGCCTTCGCCGAGTTTGAGGTAGCGGACGGTGCCGGTGGCGTCGATCAGGTAGCGGGCGGGCCAGTACTGGTTGCGGAAATTGGTGAAGGTGCTGGTTTCGTTGTCGATCGCGACGGGGTAGGCGATGCCGAGTTTCGCGGTCGCCGCGGTGACGTTGTTCTTGTCGTGCTCGAACGCGAATTCCGGGGTGTGCACGCCGACGACGTCCAGGCCGGCCGTGTGGTAGCGGGCGTAGAGGTCTTTGATGTGCGGGAGGCTGCGCTGGCAGTTGATGCACGAGTAGGTCCAGAAGTCGACGAGGACGACTTTGCCTTTGAGCCCGGCCATGGTCAGCGGCGGGCTGTTGAGCCAGGCGTCGATGTTCTTGAACTCCGGGGCCGGTCCGCAGTCGCGCAGTTGGCCGTTCGGGTTGTCCGCGCAGCGGTCGAGGCCCTGGTTGCTCGCGTCGCCGAGGCTGGAGAGCCGGAGCTTGCTGATCGCGTCGTTGTTTTCGACTTTTTCCTGCAGGGCTTGGGTGTAGTTCGGCAGGGATCGCTGCAGGAGATCGGGCAGGTTCAGGTACAGCGCGACGGCGAGCAGCAGCATCAGCGCGCCGCCGGCCGCGCGGACTTTTTTGTTGTTCCTGCGGAAGAAGCCCACCCGTTCGGAGATCTTTGCGCCGGCCAGGGCGAACACCAGCAGAGGTGCGGTGGCGCCGATCGCGAACGCGACAGTCAGCGCGACGGTCTCCACCCCGATCTTGCCGTTGGCCGCGGCGATGGTGATCGCGGCGAGGACCGGTCCGGCGCACGGCACGTACAGCAGTCCCAGCCCCAGTCCCAGGGCGAACCCGCCGCTGTTCGGGTTGACTTTCCGTTGCGGCAGCTTGGCGAACGGCTTTTCCAGCAGCCTTTCCAGCGGCGGGATCAGCAGCGACAGCCCGACCGCGGACAGCACGACCAGGCCGATCGTGCGGAGGATGTCGTCGGGCAGGTGCAGTGCCTTGATCAGCAGCGAGCCGAGCAGGGTGAACACGGTGAAGCTCAGCACCAGCCCGCCGATCACCGCGTAGGGACGGCGGTTGCGCACGCGGGGTTTCTTCGCGGCCGGCACGTCTCCGCCGGTCGTCTCCGGTTCGCTGCCGGGCTGTTTGGCGCCGCCGGCGAAGAACACGACCGGCAGCACCGGCAGGATGCACGGCGACACCCCCGTGATCAGGCCGCCGAGCAGGCCGATCAAAATCAAGGTCCACATCGCCGCGTCCTTCCGAAGTACGTTCCCGGTCCTCCTTTGTTCGCGGCGGGCGCTCTCTCGGACAGCTCTGTCCGGGACGCGTTATCGGTTCGAAAGATCTGTGCCCTACCGCAAAAAACGGGCGGGACACCGGGTGATCCGGTGCCCCGCCCGTTCGGTGTTCCCGTCGGGACGAGCCTGGACGGGGTCAGCGAAGGTCGAGCAGACCGCCGTCCAGCAGGCCGCCGTGCCAGCAGCCGCCGTCGTGGTCGTCGCCGAGGCCGAGGTGCAGGCCGAGCAGGATGTCCAGGTCCAGGCCGTGGTGCTGGCGGTGGTGCCTGTCCGCCGCAGCACTCGAGGGAGGGGCAGCGTGCGGAGTGGAGGCGGAGGCCGCGCCTGGGGCTGCCAGCAGGAAGCCGAGTGCCGCGGCGGGCAGTATTGCGGTCGCGAGAATGCGACGGCGAAGAGTGCTCACGGTGGATCTCCTTCTCCTCGAACGAACAACGGACCTGATCCCGGACGGGATCACCGGTCGTTCGGAGCGGTTCCCGGAAAGGGACGGTCCGCGGGATCTCGACCATGCCTGTGGGTGAACGGGAAGAGCCCGTTTCCCCGGCGGGGAGACGGGCTCGCCGCGGTAGTTCAGGCCAGGCCGACGAGCAGGATCGGGGCGGTGGTGGGCTGCGGCGACCCGGTGGCGGGTTCGACGGTCACGCCGATCCGGTCGGTGTCGGGCGGCAGCGCCGCGGTGATCGTCCCGTCGCCGGTGCGCAGCAGACCGGCTGATTGCGGGCCGCGGGGACCCATCAGCCAGAACTGGTAGGCCTGTCCGGAGCCGAGCGCCGGGAGGTGCCGGGTCTGCACGGTCACCAGGCCCAGCTGGCGCGAGAGAGTGGCGTTCGCGGCGGCGCCGCTGGTGCCGTCGCCGTGCACGGTCGTCGCGTCGGGCGCACCCCGCGGATCGGCCGGTGCGGCGACCTGGGCCGGGCCGGGATCGGTTTCGTGCAGGCCGATGCTGATTCCGCCGAACAGCACCGCGGCCGCGGCCGCGACGGCGGCGACGGCGATGCCCGTGCGGCTGCGCCAGGTCCGGTGCGCCCGGGGCTCCGGGGACGGCACCGGATCGACGTCAGGCGGTAGTTGCCGGGTCGTGGTGATCGTGGCGAGGACCCGGTCCCGGAACCCGCCGGGAGGACCTTCCGCCGCAGCGGCGCCCAGGATGCCCGCGGTCTCGCGGAACTCCTGGACCTCGTGCGCGCAGACAGGGCATTCCCCGAGATGGCGGTCGAACGCGGCACGTTCGAGGCCGGTGACCGCGTCGAGGGCGTAGGCGCCGGTGAGGACGTGGAGGTCGGGGGCGGTCATGAGTGTGCCCCCAATGCGCCCCGCAGGCGGATCATGCCGTCGCGCACGCGGGATTTGACGGTGCCGATGGCGACGCCGAGCTGTTCGGCGACTTCGCGGCAGGTGAGGCCGTGGAAGTAGGCGAGCTGGATCGACTCGCGCTGCAGATCGGTGAGCAGAGCGAACGCCCCTCGTACGCGGTCGCGGTCCAGCGTGGACAGCGCGCGTTCCACCACGTCGTCGTACGGGCGGCGCGGATCGAGCCGGGCAGCCTTCTCCTGGCGGTCGCGCCACGCCTGCTCGGAGCGGACGCGGTCGACCGCCCGCCGGTGCGCGATGACCAGTGCCCAGGTCAGCACCTTGGCCGTGCGCGCCGGGTCGAAGTCCGCGGCTTTGCGCCAGATCTCCAGCAGCACTTCCTGGGCGACCTCCTCCGACTGCGCCGCGGAACGCAGGACCGCCCGGACGGTGCCGTACACCGGCCCCGCCAGGTCGTCGTACAACTGGGCGAAGGCGCACTGGTCGCCGCGCGCGACGAGGACGATCAGGTCCTCGGGGGTCAGCGGGAAGCTTTCCCGCGCTGGGGCTGCGGTGCGGGCGGCGCGGATGACGGCCATGCGGAGTCCTTCGCCGGGCGAGTGGGTCACCAGTGGTTCGGCGACCTGCGGCGCGGGTATTGGTGACCGTCCCGCGTCCACGCTCTCGTTCATCCGGTCGGGGGTTTCTGCGGCCGCGACCCATCCGCGCACGACGGGACTCCGAATGCCCGGCGTACTACCGCTTCGATCCGGCATCCGCGCCGAATCGTCCTTACTGGCAGTTCCACTGTGGACTGTGACCGCCGCTCTAGAGGAGTGAACTCTCGTGAACAAGATCCGTGTCGCCGGTGTCGGCCTGACCGCCGCTGCCGCGCTGACCCTGACCGCGTGCAGCGGCAGCGACAACAACGCCTCCGGCAGTTCCAGCAGCGCGCCCGCTCCCATGTCGTCCTCGTCGGCGCCGATGTCCAGCAGCGCGTCCGGCGACGGGATGACCACCAACGCCGACGTGTTCGGCCCGGCCTGCTCTCAGCTTCCGCAGGGCAGCGCGCCGGGGTCGCTGGACTCGATGGGCCCGCAGCCGGTCGCGTCCGCCGCCTCGACCAACCCGCTGCTCACCAAGCTGGTCGCCGCGGTCAAGGCCACCAACCTGGTCGACACGCTCAACAGCCAGCAGGCCATCACCGTCTTCGCCCCGGCCGACCCCGCGTTCAACGCCCTCGGCGACGCGAAGTTCAAGGAACTGGCGGCCAACCCGAACCAGCTCGCGCCGATCCTGCAGTACCACGTCGTCGGAAAGCGCTACGACGCCAAGGGCCTCGCCGCCGCCGGCACCCTGCCCACCCTCAACGCCGGGGGCGGGGACCTCAAGATCGAAGGCACCGGCGACAACATGACCGTCAACGGAGCGAAGATCCTCTGCGGCAACATCCCCACCAAGAACGCGACCGTCTTCGTCATCGACAAGGTGCTCACCCCCGGTACCAACAAGAGCTGATCGCATCGCGGATTCCGCTGCTGCATCGGTCCACAGTGGAACAGCCGTCGGGCCGGACAGGTCTGGTGGTGCGTGTGAAGGTCCTGCTGCCCTAGGGAATCGCGGCCGGCTGGGCAGCAGGGGCCCGCCGCGTGCGCATGAGACCGGCAGGCCCGCCGGTCGCCGCCTGGAACGGTTCCCGCCCGGGCGGCGACCGGGTTCTCTTGCGTCGGAGGGCAAAGGAAACAAGGAGCTGCTGTGTCCTGGTTCGTGCTGTGCGCCGTCACCGCGGTCATCGTGCTGCTGGCCGCCTCCGCCGTGCTCGTGTGGCGGTCCGCGGTCGAACGGCGCACGAGCAGCCGCGCACCGGTGCGGGACGATCTGCCCCGCTGATCGCGGACCGGGACCAGGGCAGGCCGGGCACGTGTGCTTGTTCTGCGCGAGCACTCCCGCGTCCCGCCGCATCGCTTCGTGCCGCTCGCCCACAGCGGCCGCTGCCCGGTCGCGCGGATCCGGGCAGCGGTCCCGGGCCGGCGGCGGGAAACCGCCGCCGGGGGACGCCCCAGCGGCAGCGTCCCGCCGGCCGCCGTCACCGCCCGAATCACTCCAGGACGGCGACGGCGGCTGGCTCCTGCCCGCGGCAGCTCAATTTTTCGCCCGCGGCAATGCTGGCGTTGTCGCGCTTGGCCTCGCCAGAGCCGCCGCCGTTGCTTTTCTTGCGATACCGGTGAACTGGCCGCCGACACCGGTTCGGCCGTCCCGGCTCGTCTGGTGCTTCGCTGGCCGGCCGAGGCCAACCGGCCAGCGGCCGTGTCTCGTGCGACCTGCGCGGGGCGTGCCCCTCGTTCCGGCGGCGTGAACCACGAGAGCCTCCGCTCGAGGACCCCGAAGCGTGACTGCCTCCCCGGCCGCCGCCGGTCGACCCCGCGACGACACCGAGAGCCAATTCCTTCTGCCGCAACGCATCCGCTTCTTCCAGCGGAACAGCAAGCTCGTCGCGGACAGGACCTGGTCAGGCCGGGCTTCGGATGGCCGCCGATCTGCTCGCGACGGCATCAGCGCGCCCCGACGCCGGAGGCCGGGAGCGCCGGGCGCCGGGACGCGCGCTGCGTCCCGGCGCCCGGCGCGGCGGGTCAGTGGGCGGCGCTGGTGTTGACCTCGCCGTTGACGCCCTTGGGGAAGAACCCGCCGGAGGTGGCGGCCTTGCCGGTCAGGTAGACGATGTTGAGGACCTGGCCGGGCGAGCGGCTGTAGGCGATGCCGTTGGCGTCGGCCGGCACGATGTTGGCCTGGCCGCGGTTGTCGATGACGCCCTGGTCGTCGCTGCCGGTGCCGTCCAGACTCGCGCGAGCCTTTGCCAGCTTGACCGTGGCTTCGCCGTCGCCGCGCTGGTAGAGCGCGCTGCGGATGTTGCCCGCGTGGTAGGCCTCGACCGCGAGGATCCCGGCGGCGGCCTCCAGATAGGTCTTGTTGCTGATCAGCGGCGCCGCGCCCTTGTAGGCCGTCACCCCGACGTCCTCGAACAGGAAAGCGGCGAGGAGGAAGTTCTCCTCGCATGCGAACGGGTCGAAACCGCGGCCCGGCTTGACCAGTCCCGCGGCTTGGGCGGCCGCGGTGAAACTGGACTGAAGGTCGATCGCCGGGCGGCTGACCGCGGCCGAGCCCAGAGCGGAACGCAGGAACTGGACGTGCGCTTTCTCGTCCCCGGCGATCTCCCGCGCGTACTGGCGCGCGGCGCGGGTCTCGAACCGGACGGCACGTCCCCCGACCACGCCGCCGCGGGCGCCGGTGCCGGTGGTCATCTCGTCGCCGAGACCGTGTCCGGTGACCGCGTGCAGGTAGAACTCCGCTTCGAGGTACTCGAGGTTGAGCGCGAAATTGAGCACCGCGCTGTCGCTCACCCCGCCGCTCCCGGCCTCGGCGGCCCCAGGCCGCGCGGCGGCAGCGGCAGCGGGGCCGGCGGCGAACCCGCCCAGCGCGCCCGCGCCGACAACACCGAGGCCGGTCATCCCCGCCGCCCGCAGGAAACGGCGGCGGTCTTGCTCGTTCTCCGCGCTCCGATTGATCATCGACGCGGCGTAGCGAATGCCAAACACGGACGAACTCCTTCCCGCCCGCGCGTACGGCGGGCGCAACCCACCACCGGCACCCGGCGCTGGGACGGAACCTTCCCGGACACTTCGAGTTCGGCGCCCTCCACGCCGCGGATCGGTTCGATCACCCGACCGAGTGCCGAGGCCGCAGCAGCGGGCCGGTACGAACCTGTCCCACGCCGGAAAGCTCCCGCTCCCGAACAGGCCGGGACTTCGACCGCGCAGCAAACGTGGAACCCCGATGGTGCACACCATCGGCGCGGGGAAAGGCGGAACTCGCCGCGCAGATCCCGGTCGGACGGATCGCCCACCCGCCGAGATCGCCGGACTGGCCACCTATCTGGCCACCGACACCGCAGGCTTCATCACCGGCGCCACCTACGACATCAACGGCGGCGTCCTCATGCGCCCCCCGCAAGGCGAAACAAGAACCACGAAACATTCGCATCTCGCCGAAAGACACTCACCGCCGACCGCTCACCACCAGACCAGCACGACCGACTCGCGGCATTACCGGATGTTCAGCCTTCGGCGGGACTTGCGGAGGCTGTTTCGCACTAGCGCTCCTTTTTCTGTGAGCAGGCCACCCGATCTGGCCTGCTGTCCTGGCTATCGTGTCGGTGTGGGTATCCCTGAGTTGATCGAACAGCTTGCTGCACCGGAAATGGAGGCTCGGCAAGCAGCTGGAGCCGCGCTGGTGGCGGCGGGCGCGGCGGCCGTCGGACCGGTGCTCGCCGTCTTGTGTAACGAGGCTTCACCGGTGTACTGGGGTGATCCGGCGAACGTCCTTCGCCGGATCGGCGATCCGGCGTTCGATCCGGTGCTCGACGTCATTCTCTCGACGGGGACGGAGGAGGTGCGCCGGCGCGCACGCTGGACATTCGGTGGAATCGAGGTCTCTGACCTGACGAGGTACGCGGAGGTCTTGGCGCATCCGGATTCGTCGATCCGGGACACGGCCGCGTTTGTGCTTCAGAACGCGGGCAGCGCGGCGTTGCCGATGGCGCCCGCGTTGGTGCCGCTGCTGACAGACGCCGACGAAGACGTCTGCCAGCGGGCCGTGTGGGCGTTCGCGGGGATCGGTCCCGGCGTGATTCCGTTGCTGCGCCGGGTGCGGCGGTCAACCGCGCCGCAGCGGCGGCAGGCGTTGACGGCGTTGGCCGAGGTGGGCGGCTGGGATGCGCTCGACGCGGCCGATCAGCGGCTCGTCGAACGGCTGATCGCGGTCAAGCTTCGTGACGAGAAGCCGGCGTCGATGCATCTCTGTGGCGGCTGGTACGCGCTGCCGACGAAGGACCAGGGGGCGGTGCTGGAGGCGTTCGGACTTTCCGACGCGATGACGGTGACGATGCGCCTCGGCGAATCTGCGTGGAACTCCGACCACCACGGCGGAACCCTCGGGCACGAACACGGCAGGTGCTCCAGGACGTATGTAAGTCCGGTTCTCGACGGTTGGACGCTGGTGTTCGGCGATCCGCCAGGATCGGCGCATTCGGCTTCAGCGGAGACCGAGTCCGGGCGACGGCAGTACATCCGGCGCCGCTGCGCCGAGCTGAGCGGTGTTTTCGGTGCCGCCCACTGGTACGGCGAGAGCTGCGGTGACGGGTGGACCGCCTGGTGTCTTGCCGAACACGGCCGGATCATCCGCTGCTACGACGTTTTCGAGCCGGAGGACCAGGTCGGGAACGGGCACGCTGCCGAAGACGGCTACCGGTTGCCTCATGAGGACGGGGGTTTCCCGGAGGGGTGGATCGACGGGATCGACGTCTCCGACACAGCGGCGCTACAGGAGCGCTACGAGCAGGTCAAACGAGACTTCGCGATTCCCGATGTTTGTCATGCCGCGGATATCGCCGGACGGCTCTCCGTCGATCCTTCGGAGCTGGACGAGCGGACTTCGGTTCTGGGTCACGGCGTCCTCGCGCTGACCGCTTGCGGCCGACGGTACGGGACGCCGCGCGGGGCCTTGCACATCTGACGCACGCGAGGTCTTGCCGGACCGAAGGTCCTGCGACATCGGCTCAATGCTGGCATGAGCGGATGTCAGTGTTTCTGCGATGCTCGGATCATGACCGACCGCTGCGATGGCCTTCCTGTGCTCATTGTCGACGGAGCCTCCTTTTCCGACTTCGACGGCTTCGCCCGCGAGTTCTCGCGGCTGCTGAGTCATCACACCTGGCGCGGGAGTCTCGACGCCTTCAACGACCTGCTCCGAGGTGGCTTCGGGACACCAGAGAACGGATGGGTTCTGCGATGGCTCCGCTCCGAGTCGTCTCGATCCGCACTGGGCTACGCCGAGACAGAGCGACAACTGGAACGTCTCGTTCTCACCTGCCACCCCTCGAACCGTCCGGACGTCCAAGCCAGGATCGACAGCGCGCGGCGCCGGGAAGGGCCAACGCTATTCGACGAGATCGTCGCTATCATCCGCGATCACGGCCCCGGTGGCAGCGAGGCGGAAGACGGGATCTTGCTGGAGTTGCTGTAATGATTGAACGGATCACTTGCGCTTCCGAAGGGCACCCCAGCCGATCATGAGCACATCGCACGTCTGCCGGATCACCAAGTACGATCCGGCCGATCGTGACGACCGGGGCGCGTACCGCGGGTCCGAGGACGTGGTGAGCGACCACGGTCCGGTGGAGGCCGCCTACCTCGCCGCCGTGACGGCGTTCGCCGAGGACACCGGCGTGACCTCGCTGACTATCCGCGACCCCGCGGTCAGCGGATTTGTTCACTTCGGGGTGGAATCGCCCCTCGACGGCCACGGGCTGCACGGGCTGTTCCCACCAGACCTCACCGGCTGCCACGACGGCGCGCGGGTCACCCTGGACCTCGGGCGTGAACTGGTGCGCGCCATGCTGAGGGACAACGGCGCGTGGAACCGCCTCCCCGGTCCCGCATCGCGGCACGCAGGCCTGACACAATCCGATCATGGCCAGCCTCCCCGCCGATGTCGAACAGCGCTACCGCCGGCTGGCAGCACGCCGAGGCTGGTCGACCGAGACCGAGACCGCGTTCCGGGCCGCCGTCACCTGGTACCGGACGCTGGACGAGACACCCGGCCCGCGGTCCTGCTTCGAGTACGTCGACGACGGACTCGCGGACCCGGGCGCCCGCTGCCTCTGGGAAACCGTCACCGCCGACCACGAAACGGTCGCCGTCAAGCAGATCGACATCAGCTCCACCGGCACCGCCCACCGCTACTGGTGGCAGAACCTCGACGACGACTCCGGCACGCTCACCGACCAGCCCCTCGGACTCGACCAGCCCGGCCTCACCAGAATCCCCGACTCCGCCTTCTACGCGCTCTGGCACACCATCCGCGACCCGGCGGCGTCCCCCGAGGAATGAAGCGGCGCAAGAACCCCCTGCGCCAGTCAGCAGCATCGATCCCGGACCCGGCCGCCGAGGCAATCCTCGAGCCCGGCGTCACCCACGCCGGCCGCTATCTCACGACTCGCGGAACCGGGAACGCGATCGGCCCGCGAATTCCGCCCGAGCAGCCTAGTTGCGCAGCTTCGCGGCGAGCTCGTCGCCGACGGCCTTCGCCGCGATCCGGGCGTCCGCCTGGTCCACCCCGCGCAGTTCCAGGACGTGGAGCCGGTCGGCCAGCGGTCGCAGCAGGGCCAGGTCGTCGAGCGGATACGGGTCGCGCAGCACGAGTCGGCTCAGCGCGGGCAGTTCGCCCAGGGCCTCGACCTCGTCCGGCAGCAGCACTCCGCTGACCGTCACCTTCTCCAGCGAGGGCAACCGCTCGATGCCCAGCAGCGACCGGCTCTCCGGGCGGTTGTGGATCGCCAGCTCGGTCAGGGCCAGCCCGGCCGGAATCGGGTGCAGGCCTTCGGAAAGCCCGGGATGCCGAAGCGACAGGGAACGCAGCGGGGTCCCGGCCAGCGTGCCGAGGGCCGGATAGGCCCGCACCGTCTTGCCGATCGTGAGCAGGCGGAGCTTCTCGACCGAGGACCCGCTCAGGCCGGACAAATCCCGCAGCGCGCTGTACGCGGAAATGGTCAGCACTCGCAACGCGGCACAGTCCGCCAGCGGACGCAGGTCCCGGATCACCTCGTTGGACGCGATCTCCAGCCGCCGCAGCTGCGGCACGGCGGCGAGCGGGCGGAGGCCGTCGCGGTCGCTGACCAGCGCCATGTCGCCGATCATCTTCACCGCGCGCAGCGTGGCCAGGTGCCGCAGCCGGGGCAGCATCCCCCACCGGTGCACGTTCAGCACCAGGTCTCCGAAGTCCACTTTGGACAGCAGCTCGGCGGCGTAGGCCTCGGAGAAGTCGAACGCCCGCCATCCCCGCAGCAGCTCGTTGACGACCGTGGACTGGTGCATCGCGGTGAACGGCCGGATCTTCTGCCAGGCTTCCTCGCCGCCCACCAGCGCGAGAGTGCGCAGCACCGCGGCGGCGGCGGTGTCCCGGTTCGGCCCGGTCAGCTCGTCCGGTCCCGGCAGCAGGCCGACGACGAACCGGCCGGCCTTCGCCAGCATCTCCGCCTGCTGCACGTCGACCGGCGGCAGCAGCTGGCGGGCCGCCGCCTCGACCTCGACGCGCTGGCTGTGCGGATCCACCACGTCGGCGTACTCCAAGCACGCCGCGGCGACCAGCTTCAGCCGGTCCGCGACGGCCCTGTCGGTGCTGCGCCGGGCCCGCCGCAAGAGATTGCCGAGCAGCTCGGCGACCTCGCCTTCCCGCGCTCGCGCCGCGGCCATGAAGACGACCTCGTACCAGTAGTCCTCGTGCGCGTGGCCGGCCAGTTCGTCGAGCTGCCCCCGCTTCACGAGGTCAGCCGCGGCCAGGTAGTCGCGGAACGTGCGGTGGATGAACTGGATCTGGCGGTCGGCCGGGCTCTCCCGCAGCACGGACCGCTCCAGCAAGTGCTGCAGCAGCGGCCCGGAGGAGAGATCCTGCGCACGCAACCGCTTCTTCGCATCGTCCAGCCGGCCGAGCGCCTCGGATCGGGGCACCAGCAGCTCGTTGCGCCGCACCATCGCGGAGGCGAACCGCTCGAGCAGAATCTGCTTCTCCGCCTTGACCAGGTCGACGCCGTCGACGACCGTCATCCCGCGGTGCGCCGTGTCGTCCCAGCGCGTGAGCAACAGGTCGATCGCCTGGTCGAGCAGTTCGCGGCGGGTCCGGGGCAGGTACTGGTCCTCGCGGTAAAGAGCACACAGCAGCCCGGCCATCAGCGGGCTGGACACCAGGCCGCGGAGGTTCGGGCGAGCCTCCAGCTCCGTCCGCAGCCGCTCCGGATAAGTCCTCAGCAGCTCCCGCTGCTCGGCGCTCGGCTCCTGGTCGGCAGCAGCGGCGAACCAGCGGCCGATGACCCTGCCGAGACCGAGCCGGCTCAGTTCCGGCAGCTCGAACCGCTCCAGGCCGATCCCGGTGTCGGTCTCGACGAACCACTGGTCGTCCACGGCGGACGGCCGGGTGCTCACCACACACCGCGCGTCCGGGTAGGTGAGCACCAGCGTCTCCACCCACTGCCGAGCGCTCGCGCGCCGGTCCGCCACGAGCTCGTCGAGCCCGTCCACCAAGAGCATCGCCCGGCCGGACGCGAACAGCTCGGCGGCCCAGCCCTCCGGTTTCTCCTCGGCGAGCGTGGGCGCGACGGCGCCCAGCAACAGCTCCGGGTCCTTCGGCAGGTCGGTCTCCGCGAACAGACGCAACGAGATCGGGAAGGGCACGACCCCGCGCCACGGCCCCTCCTCGTCGTGCCGGCGCGCGACGTCGTTGGCGAGCCAGGCCAGGAACGTCGTCTTGCCCGCGCCCGCGCCGCCGAGCAGCAGAACCCGGCGCGCGTCGGCGATGGCATTGGCCGAGTCCGTGCCCGCACCGGTCAGTTCCGGGTCGGGCACCGCCGTCTGCCGCCGGGTGACCGGCGGGACGACGTAGTACTTGTCGAAGGAGCAATCGGCCGGACCGCGCCTCCGGGCGACCTTGAACAGCTCGAAACCCGCGTTGTCCTCGCGGACGAAATCGACGTAACGTTCCTCGAAATTCCGATCCGGAATAGGGTCGCTGTCGGATGTCCGGTCCGGGTAGGAATCGTCCGGACGGCTGATCCACGCGTCGCTTCGGGTTTCCTTGTTCTCCACGCGAACGCGCCGGTACGACTTCGGCCGCGCGGCCGCGATGTGCTGGACCACCTCGTCGTAGAACCACGCCGACACCGCGAGCGCCACCACTCCGGACGACTTGTCCAGCGCCCCGCGCAACGGCGCCGAGTTGACCAGCCGGAAGGCGAGGTTGATGGCGGTACCGGCGTAGCCGTGGCTGTCCGCGGCAACCTCGCCGGCGTGCATCGCCACCCTCAGCTGGATCCGCTCGTACTCGGGCGACCGGCCATTGCGCTCGCCGAGGGCACGCGCCAGCTCGTCCGGCAGCGCCGCCGCGAGCGGATTCTTGGAAAGCTGACCCGGAATCAGAATCAGCACCCCGTCGCCACGATCCTCGCGCGGGCACTTGTCCCACGGAACACCGGACCGGTCGAACGCCGTCTCTAGAGCGCGGTAAACGCCCGTCCTCGCCTCGATTTGCGCCGGCCGGGTCAGGAAACGGCTGAATTCCTTGATGTCGACGACGACAATCGCATAATGGCCGTCGGCGGGCCCGATCCCGGTCACGAATTCCAAACTACACCGGCGGCACGGGAACAGCACCGGGTTCGCCGCACACCCGGGAACGACGCCCGAGGACGCCTTCCTCAGTCACGTGAACAACGGACTTCCGACCGCCCTCCGCACGACTCGCCGGACCCAGCAGCAGCGATCCGCCGCCCCGGCGCCGCCGACCAGTTGGCCGGCTCGATGACCACCGCCTGGCTTCCAGCCAGCACCCCGGAAGGTTCCCGTCGTGTCCGGGCCCGGACCTCACGGGAGCGGGCGCCATGCCGCGCGGGGTTCGATCAACCCTGGCGATCAGCGGGCATTCGCGGCAGTCCGAGGGCGCTCCTCGCGCCGATCGCCGGCATCGCACCGGTTCCGCGCCATCCGAGGTGACCGTCGGGGCGGATCAGGACGCGCTCGCCGGGAAGGGGCTCGTAGGCCCGGCGCAAGCAGCCGTCGGCGTCGAGCGCGTCGGCGTCGAGGACCTGGGCGCCGACGACTGGTTCTGCAGTCCCGTCGAAGGCCAGGACCGTCCAGTCCGCTCGCCGGCGCAGCAGGAACAGCGTGGTGTCGCCGAGTGGGGCGTCCGGGGCGCGATCGCCCGGTCGCAGGCCAGGCTCCCCGGGATCGGCGCGGTAGCTGATGTCGAACTGCAGGCCTTGGCGGGCCAGTGCCGCCGGTCGATCGGCGTAGCCGGTGGCGCCGGTTTCGAGCACGTAGCGCGAGAGTTCGCTGGAGAGCCCCAGAACCTCCGCGGCGACCGGTTTGCGCTCGGCCTCGTAGGTGTCCAGCAGAGCCTCCTCCGCGCCGTCGAGAACCGCGGCGAGCTTCCACCCGAGGTTGACCGCGTCCTGGATGCCGGTGTTGAGACCTTGGCCGCCGGCGGGCGAGTGCACGTGCGCGGCGTCGCCGGCGAGGAATGCCCGCCCGACGCGGAACCGGTCCGCCATCCGTACGTTGAGCCGCCACGTCGAGGACCAGCCGATCCGGCGCAGCCGCACCCGCGGCCGGATCCCGTCGACCACGGCGTGCAGCGTCGCGTCGTCCGCCTCCCAGCCCGGATCGGGCGAGCGCAGCCCCAACGCCCAGGTCGGGCTCGCCGGCATCGGGCACAGGGAAAGGAAACCGGCGCCGTGGGCGCCCACCAGGTCGAACTGGTGCCAATGGTCCCGGTCGAGCCCGTCCAGCTCCACCTCGGCCAGAAGCATCCGCACCTCGTCGCGGGTCTCGCCGAGGAACCCGACCCCGAGAGCCCGCCGGACAGCGCTCGAACCACCGTCGGCGCCGACGAGATAGCGCGAACGCACGCGTCTCCGATCGGCGAGCACGGCAGTGGTTCCGTTCCGGTCCTGCTCGACGGCCACCACGCGAGCGTTCTGCTCGACCGCGGCGCCGAAGTCGGCGAGCCGCTCGCGCAGCACCTGCGTGGTCCGCCATTGGGGGATGATCATCGGCCGCGCGAACGGCTTGTCGGGCGTGGGGTCGAGACCAGGATGCCTGTCCCGCTCCCGCACGGCGCCATCCGTCGCGTACTGGCGGAACGACAGCCCGAATGTCCCCAGCGCCACCAGGCGGTCGGTCACCCCGAGCGGGTCGAGCACCTCCAGCGTCCGCGGCTGGATGCCGTTGCCGCGCGGACCGGGGAACGCGCCCGGCGCACCGTCCAGCACTCTCACCCGGCGGCCGCGCCGAGCCAGTTCGGCCGCCGCCACCAGACCCGTGGGGCCCGCTCCGACGACGGTGACTTCTGTGTCCGTATCCATGGCCACGACCTTAACAGAAAATAGGACTGAGTCTCAAAAGATACTCAGTCCTATGATCGCGGAGGTGTGCCACACTCTGCGGGGTGAGCTCCCTGCGCGAACGCAAGAAGGCGCGCACCCGTGCCGAGATCCAGCGCCAAGCGCTGCGCCTGTTCGCCGAGCGCGGGTACGAGGCGACGACCGTCGAAGACATCGCCGGCGCGGCCGAGGTCGCCCGCAGCACGTTCTTCCGCTACTTCGCCACCAAGGAAGACGTCGTCTTATTCGACGATGTCGACCCGCTGTTCGAGAAAGCCCTCGCCGCGATCCCCGCGGGCACCCCGCTGGTGGTCGCACTGATCAAGGCGTTGCGCGCCACCTTCACCGAACTCGACGAGCAGAAACGCGCCGACGAGGAACTGCGGATGCGACTCGTGCGCACCGTGCCCGAAATCGGCGCCGCGTCGCGGGCCCGCAGCGCGGGAGACGTCGAGCAAACCGCGTGTTTGCTGGCCTCCGCACTCGGCCGCTCCGACGAGGACCTCGAGATCGTGACCCTCGCCGGGGTGCTGATCGGCGCCCGCCTCGTCGCGCAGACCCTTGTCGCGCGCGAACCCAGCCGCAGCTACGTCGACGCCACATTGGAAACCCTCGAACGACTCCGCGGCGGCATCCCCCTGTTCGACGAGCCCGTCGTCGGCTCCCCGTGACAGCTTGCCCGGCACCGCACTGCGATGGAACACACTGTTCGCGTTCACGATCTCGCAAGAACCGGGAGCAATTTTCAGGCTCGCCGGGACGAGGGTGAAGAATTGAGCATCGCCACCTCGGCATGCATACATCAACGGCGGATCACGGTTTTTCCGGGAATTGTCCGGTAGTGCCAGGAACTGATTATGGCA
Source organism: Amycolatopsis halotolerans (assembly GCF_042647905.1). Lineage (NCBI taxonomy): Bacteria > Bacillati > Actinomycetota > Actinomycetes > Pseudonocardiales > Pseudonocardiaceae > Amycolatopsis > Amycolatopsis halotolerans. The sequence continues at coordinate 24,835 of NZ_JBHRWI010000033.1, read as the reverse complement.
ATTTTTTAGCTGATATTTGCCGCCGAGCGCGTCTCTGCCGTATCGGTTGACGTCCGACCGCAGAATCTCCGGACGACGCACGGTCCGCGGCTTCAGCACGCCGCTGGCAATGACTCTTCCAGCGCTGCGGCGTTTCGTCCCGTAGCCCGCATTGATCGACTCAACCGCAACGAACTCGACGGCCGCCCAGCCTGAATCTGCCTGCTCACACCTGACGCGGTCCCAGAACTTCGATCGTCAACCCGACGCTGCCTCAGGCCCTGGATGCACGCGCTAAGCACCGAATCGACATATCGAGCGCACCAAGATCGATGGCGGCCAAGCGGAGCGCCGACCCACGGCTCCGAACTGCCGCCCGGCAACCGCAGCGGACCAACGGCGACCCCGACAGCCGACCGCTCGGACGACCGTCAAAATCGACGCTAAATCGCCCCTGCTCACAGACAGCAAAAAAGCCCAGGTCGCTGACCTGGGCTTTGCTCCCCCGCTTGGACTCGAACCAAGAACCCTCCGGTTAACAGCCGAATGCTCTGCCAGTTGAGCTACAGGGGATCGTGCTCCGCCGGTCCGGATCTCTCCGGGCTGACACGAAGAACTTTAGCCCATGTCGTTCCGGCCTCGCACAGGGGGGTGGGTCTTGCGGCCCGGCGGAGGGAACTCCGCGCGGAATCCGATTGTGTTGGACAATGGACAGTCGGAAGTCCTGCTGAGAAAGAGGTGTGGCCGCCGATGAAGAAGTTCCTGCTGGGCGTGGGCCTGGGGTACGTGCTGGGCACCAAGGCCGGCCGGGGACGGTACGAGCAGATCGTGCGCACCTACCGCAAACTGGTCGACCATCCGATGGTCCAGGGTGCGGCGGGGGTGGCGCGGGCGAAGCTCGGCGAGAAGTTCGGGCGCGGGAACGGCTGAGCGGGCCCCAGCAAAACCCCAGCTCAGGACGGTTTTTTCCAGGTGAGCGAGTACCGGCGCAGCATGTGCCGCCGGTACCGCACTCCTGGTAGCAACCGTTGCGCGGTCGTGCGCACCTCGCGGTAGCTCATCTGCGGCTGCATCGCTGGCATGCCGTCCGGGCCGTGTGGGCCGTGTGCTCGGCGAAGCGTCTTCACGGTGCGCACGATCGGTGCGGCTGCGATGGTCGCCGCCCAGTCGGTCACGCTCGCGTCGCGGGCCAGGCCGACGACGACCAGCGCGCCGCCTGGGTGCAGCAGGTCTCGCATTCGGGCGAGGGCTGGCTCGAAGTCCAGGTGGTGGATGGTGGCGACGGAGCAGATGAAGTCGTAGGCGCCGAGGTCAGCGGAGAGAAAGTCTCCCTCGACGAAGGTGTCAGAGGACAGCGAGCGGGCCTGAGCGACCATCTCCGGCGACTTGTCGATCCCGGTGGCCGAACGCACCGCGGAAGCCAGTTTCCGCACCAGCAGGCCGTCTCCACAGCCGACGTCCAGTGCGGTCGCGCATCCGGCGGGCACGGCGCGGAGGATGCCCGGATGGCGGGCGACGTTCGTGTTCCAGTACGACATCAGCCCGGGATCTTGGCGACGAAGAAGATCCGCCGGAATTCGAACCAGGTCGTGCCGTCCGGGCGGGGCGGGTAGGCCTCGTCCAGGAGCGGGGCCAAGTCGTCTTGAAACTTGGCCCAGTCGTCATCGGTCAGGGCCGCGCGGATGGGGCGGAGTGCGGTGCCGGTGATCCATTCCAGGACTGCCCGCGGGCCGGAAAGTTGTTGTACGTACGTGGTTTCCCAGGCGTCGACCAGACATCCCGCGTCGGCGAGGAGGTCCGCGTAGTCGCGAGGTTCGCCGACCGCGTCTTCGGCTCGCAGCGACACGGACGACAGCCGCGCGGCCCACTCAGGCGAGGCGGCTAGCTGGCGGCTGATGGCGTGCGAAGGGGCGGAGAAGTTGCCGGGCACCTGCACCGCCAGGACCGCTCCGGCCGGGAGTTCCGTGACCCAGCGGCGCAGCAGGTCCTGGTGCCCGGGCACCCATTGCAGGACCGCGTTCGAGACGACCACGTCGGTGTCCGGTTTCGGCGTCCACGTCCGGACGTCGCCGACCTCGGCGGCCACCCCGCGTTCGCGGGCCGCGGCGACCATCTCCGGCGAGCTGTCCATCGCCTCCAGGACCGCGTCGGGCCAGCGGAGCGCCAGGTCGAGGGTCAGCGTGCCGGGGCCGCAGCCCAGGTCGGCCACCCGGCGGGGCGAATCGGCCGAGATTCGCCCGATCAGGTCGTAGAACGGCCGGCCGCGCAGGTCGGAGTAGTCGAGGTACTTCGCCGGATCCCACATGAGCAGCCTCCCGCCGAGTAACAGTACAAACGTACTGAGTACGAGCGTACTGCTACTCGCCGAGGTTGGCCAGCTTCTCCGCGACCTCCGCCGCGACCGCCTCGACCAGCGCCCGGTCGGTGCCCGGATCGGGGCGGACCTGCAGTTCCACGCCGTCTCGGCCGGGAACCTTGCGCTGGACGAACCACGCGCCGCCCTCAGGGAACTCGTGCCGGTGCCGTCCGCGCACCGAGCCGTCGACGCGCAGGCGCACCTGCTGCGGCACCTTCCCGGGCTGCGGCAGCCGGAACCGCACCGGCCCGCGGTCGGCCAGCACCGCGACCGCGCCCGTCCGCCCGGTCTCCTCCGATTCGGTCAGCGTGAACACGCCCTCGCCCCAGGTCGCCTTGCCCACCAAGTGCCAGCCGACCCGTCGCGTCGCGCCCTCGCCGGTCGGGATCCACAGGCCCAGCGACGTCACGACCAGGTGCCCGCCGCCCTCGACCGCCGCCGCGGCGACCGGATCCTCGCCCTCGTCCAGCGTGCCGGGGAACCCCGCGGGCAGCCCGCCGCCGAAGAACCGGTTCAGCAGTCCCACGTCACTCCCACCCGCTCGCCGCCTGCTCGCGCAGCGACTTCCGGTACTGCTCCAGCGCGACCAGGTCGCCGAACAGCGCGCGGTAGTCGTCCGGGGCCTCGACCGGCGACAGCCGCTGCAGCTTCGACTTGATCTCGCCGATCTGCCTGCCGACGAGGTTCTCCTGCACGCCCGCGAGCACGCCGGAGATGTAGCGCGAGTCCACTTCCCCCAAGGCGCGCAACGGTTCCACCGCCAGCTCGCTGAGCACCCGGCGGACCGTCCCTTCCGGGCAGTGCGCCGACGCGGCGTCCAGCAGCGCGGGCCCGGTGAGCCCGGACGCCGCCCCGCCCGCCTTCAGCACGGCCAGGTGCACCGCGATGTACACCGGGTGCGTGAACGCCTCTTCGGGCAGCGAGTCGTACTCCGGACCGGCGATCGCGGGCTGCTGCAGCGCGGCCTTGAGCGCCTCGCGCTGCCCAAGGAACCGGGGGTCGTTCGGCGCGGGACGCGGCAGATCCTGCTTCTCCGGTTCGGGGGCCGGGGCCTCCTGCCGAGCCGCCGACCGCCGGGGCTGCGGTTCGGCCGGGCCGCGCCGCGCCGCCGCTCCGGCCGCGCCGCGCACCCGGTTGACCACCTGCGGGACGTCCTGCCAACCGATCCACCAGGCGAGCTTGGAGGCGTAGCCGTCCCGCGCCGAACGATCCTTGATCGCGGCGACCATCGGCACGGTCTTCTGCAGCGCGGAAACCTGGCCGTCGACCGAATCCAGGTCGAACTGCTTGAGCATGCTCTTGATGACGAACTCGAACAGCGGCGTGCGCCGGGCCACCAGGTCGCGCACCGCGGTGTCGCCCTTCGCGATGCGCAGCTCGCACGGGTCCATCCCGTCCGGCGCGACCGCGATGTAGGTCTGCCCGGCGAACGTCTGGTCGCCCTCGAACGCTTTGAGCGCGGCCTTCTGGCCCGCCTCGTCGCCGTCGAAGGTGAAGATCACTTCGCCGCGGAAGGCGTCGTCGTCCATCATCAGCCTGCGCAGGACCTTCATGTGGTCCTCGCCGAACGCGGTGCCCGAGGACGCGACCGCCGTCGGCACGCCCGCCGCGTGCATCGCCATCACGTCGGTGTAGCCCTCGACCACCACGACCTGGTGCCGTTTCGCGATCTCTCGCTTGGCCTGGTCGAGGCCGAACATGACCTGCGACTTCTTGTAGATCTGCGTTTCGGAGGTGTTGAGGTACTTCGCCGAGATCCGGTCGTCGTCGAACAGCCGCCGCGCGCCGAAGCCGACCACGTCGTTGCCGACGTCGCGGATCGGCCACACCAGCCGCCGGTGGAACCGGTCCATCGGGCCGCGCTGGCCTTCCTTCGACAGGCCGGACGCGATCAGCTCCTTCACCTCGAACCCGCGGTTGAGCAGGTGCTTGGTGAGCTTGTCCCAGCCGCCGGGCGCGAAGCCGCAGCCGAACTGCTTGGCCGCCGCGGCGTCGAAACCGCGCTCGGACAGGAAGTCCCGCGCCGCCCGCGCGTCGTCGGTGACCAGCTGCTCGATGTAGAACTCGGCCGCCGCGCGGTGCGCCTCGATCAGCCGGGACCGGGTGCCCCGGTCGCGCTGCACCGACGCGCCGCCGCCCTCGTAGTTCAGCCGGACGCCGACCCGGTCGGCGAGCCGCTCGACCGCCTCGACGAACGACACGAGGTCGATCTTCTGAATGAACTTGATGACGTCGCCGCCCTCGCCACAGCCGAAGCAGTGGAAGGTCCCGTGAGTGGGGCGCACGTTGAACGACGGGGTCTTCTCGTTGTGGAACGGGCACAGGCCCTTCAGGCTGCCCCCGCCGGCACGGCGCAGCGCGACGTACTCCCCCACGACCTCGTCGATCCGGTTGCGCTCACGCACCTCCGCGATATCGCTCTCCCGAATCAGTCCAGCCACGTGAACCACAATAGTTCTCCCTCCCCCCGCGCCGTGCGGCACACTCGGGACATGAGCACACCGACCGCGCTGGATGAGCTCGCCGCCGAGTTCGACGCCCATCGGCCGCACCTGATCGCCGCGGCCTACCGGCTCACCGGCACCCGCGCGGACGCCGAGGACGCGACGCAGGAGGCCTGGCTGCGGCTGTCCGGGCTCGACGACGCGGGGCGCGCCGGGATCCGCGACCTGCGCGGCTGGCTGACCGCGGTGGTCGGCCGGATCTGCCTCGACCGGCTGCGGTCGGCGGCGGTGCGGCGCGAGAAGTACGTGGGCGAATGGCTGCCCGAGCCGATCGTCACGCCGCTCGGCGCGCCCGCGAGCGAGGACCCGCTCGAAGCCGCGGTGCGCGACGACGGTCTGCGCATGGCCGCGATGGTGGTGCTCGACCGGCTGACGCCGGAGCAGCGCGTGGCGTTCGTGCTGCACGACGCGTTCGCGGTGCCGTTCGCGGAGATCGCCGACGCGCTGGGCTGCAGTGCGGCGGCCGCGCGCCAGCACGCTTCCCGTGGCCGTCGCGCGGTCGAAGACTCCGATCCGCCCGCCCGGCTCGAACTGGCGGAGCAGCAGCCGGTGCTGGAGAAGTTCGTGGTCGCGCTGCTGGCGGGCGACATCCGCGCGGTCACCGAACTGCTGCACCCGGACGTGGTGATGATCGGCGATTCCAACGGCCGCTCGCGCACCAGCCGCCGCATGATCGTCGGACAGGACAAGGTCGCCCGCTTCGTGCTCGGCGTACTGGCGAAGTACGCGCCGGGCACGATGGACAACGGGCGGCCGGTGCTCGTCAACGGCGACCTCGGCCTGTGGCTGCCGCAGCTGCCCGCGGTCGACGGCTACCTCGCCCTCGACGAGCGTGTGCAGACGTTCAGTGTGCGCGACGGCCGCATCGTCGGCGTCTACGACCAGGTCAACCCGGAGAAGCTCACCCGCATCACCCGGCCGGAGCAGTAGTACGTGAGGGGAACCCTGAGGAACTCTGATTCCCTCAGGGTTCCCCTCACGTACTTTTCCCGGGTTCAGGGGATCGGCACGCGGCAGGCGTCTCCTGAGGTGAAGCCCTGGTCGACGATGCCGAGCGCGCTGTTCATCCGCGCCCGCGAGTTCTCCAGGCCGATCTGATACGTCAGCTCGACCACGCCCTTCTCGCCGAATTCGGCCACCAGCTCGGCGATCTGCTCGTCGGTGACCGTGACGGCCGGGCCGGACATCGCGTCCGCGAGCGCGAGCGCCAGCCGCTCCTGGCGGGTGAACAACGGCGACGTCGCGTACTCGTCGATGTGCTTGAGCCGGTCGATGTCGAGGCCGTCGTGCCGCTGCAGCATGGTGCCGAAGTCGACGCACCACGAGCAGCCGATCTGCGTCGCGACGCGGTACACAGCGAGTTCCCGCACGTTGGCGGGCAGGTGCTTCGACGCCCTCTCCGCCATCAGCTCGTGCGCGATGCTGGTCCGCAGCAGCCCGCGGTGGTGCGCCACGACGGCCATCGGCTCCGGCACCGCGCCGTACCGCTTCCCGGCGACCCGGTAGAAGAGCTTCAGCACCGGGCCGCTGTCCGTGGCTCGTTTGACCGGGATACGAGGCATGTCGAGTCCTCCTTCTGAGTGGTTCGAGGGAGGAACGGGACAGCCGCGCGAGACGTGACAGCGTCAGCGGTGCCCGGTGATCGGGCGCACATCCCAGACCCAGACGCCGTCCACGTACTGCCCGGGTTTGCGCAGCAGGAGGTCGACCGTGGCGCGGTAGGCGTCGCTGTGCTCGCGCGGGATCAGCACGAGCACGCTGGCGTTCCAGTAGCGCAGGTCCTCGATCGCCTGGTTCCGGTCGGCGTCGGTGACTTCCTGCGCCTGTTTGGAGTCGCGGACCCGGTCGAACAGCGTCGAGGTCGGCCGCTGGTAGGAACCGTAGCGGCCGCGTTTGTCGTTCGGGCCCTGCGGACCGACGAAGTAGCCCTCCGGCATCGCGTACCGCAGTCCGGCGTCCATCTGCCAGTGCAGCGGCTCCGACTCCCCCGAACTCGGCAGCGGCACCGGCACGACCGTCCCGCCGGGCGCGACGTACATCTGCCAGGTGCCGTCGGCGAAGAACGCGGGCGTCGGCGGGCGTTTCTGCACGAGCAGCTGGGTCGGCGCGACCGGCAGCAGCACGGCCGCGACCGCGCCGATCCAGATCAGCCGCACCGGCAGCTTCAGCTGGCCCTTTCCGGCCGCGGTGAACACGCGATCAGTCGCGATCGCCAGCAGCGCGCCGATCGCGGGCACGCACGCCATCGCCAGCCGCGATTCCAGCAGCGATTCGAACAACGGCAGGTCCGCGAGCAGTTTCCACGGGCCGGGGACGCCGGTGTTCTCGTGCAGCACGGTGATCTCGGAGCCGAGCGAGAGCCAGGCCATCAGGAACATCGAGATCGCCAGCGAACGCGCCACGACCTCGCGCCACAGCCACACCGTGATCACGACCATCAGCACGATCAGCGGCCAGCCGAAGAACGCGTTCTCCTCGGTGCGGTTCAGCGACACCGCGGCCGCCGCCTCCGGCTGCCCGGACACCGATTGCGTCGCGAACCGGGTCATCGCGGCGGTGTCGTTGCCGACCTGGCCGTGCTCCAGCCCGGTGTAGCTGTCCGGGCCGAAGAACTGCCACCACAACGGGAACGCGACGACCACCAGCGTCAGCACCACCGCGATGCCGCCGCCGAGCAGCACCGGCCGCACCATCGCCTTGATCTCGCGACGCCGCGAAGCGCAGTACGCGACCGCGAAGATCAGGAAGCCGAGCGCGAAGATCAGCAGCGGCTCTTCGCCGAGGAAAATCTGGTACGCGGTGAGCACGCCGAGCCAGATCCCGTTGCGCACCGGGCGCTGGCCCCGCGCCAGCTGGATCACCTTGAGCGCGATGAACGGCAGCAGGAACCACGCGACGAAGTTCGGATGCGCGTTGGCGTGCGAGATCATCGGCGGCGCGAATCCGGCGAACGCGCCGCCGATCGCCGCGGAAACGCGGTGCCGCACGAGATGCCGCGAGAACACCCAGTACCAGGCCGCCGCGCTGCCGGCGAGGCTGCCGGTGAGCGCGATCGCCCAGGTGGCCGTCGGGCCGAACAGGAGCGTGATCGGGGTGAGCGGGATGCCCAGGCCCAGCATGGCCGTGTTGGCCATCATGTTCACGCCGAGCGGGTAGTTCTGCAGCCCGTTGGTGAGCGGGTTTTCCAGGTGCTGCACCGATTTCGCGGTGACCGCGAAGAACCATTCCCACAGGTTCTGGTCCGACGCGCTGTTCCACAGGTAGCCCTGGCCGAGGTCGGCCCACAAGCCGCCGAACAGGAGCACGGAGAACGCCAGGTACGCGCCGATGATCCCGGCGTCCGCCCAGGACCGGCGCATCCGCGGTTCAGCGGCGGTGACAGCGGCTTCGCCGGGTTCGCGAGGCGGTGCTTCGGGTTTCGCTTCGGGGTTTGCTTCGGGCCGGAACACGCTCACGCGGGGCGCACCACCCGGGCGAAGAAGTACACCGCGCCGGTTTCGGCGTGGCGCACCAGCAGCAGGAACGGCCGGTCGACGCGGACTTCGAGCGGGTCGCCGGAGATGAGCGACAGAGTGCGCATCTGGATCGCGGTGGCGGCGGCGCCTTCGAGGCCCTGTTCGTCCAGGCGCAGCACGGCCTGGTGCAGGATGCTGTCCACCCACAGCGGGCGGTAGGGCGTGAGACCGGTGAGATCCGCGTCGTCGGTGAACAACTCGCGGACGCCGAGGCCCTGCAGCGCCCGTTCGAGGTCCGCGCGCACGTCGAGCGAGATCTTGGGCAGCGAGAGCTGGATCTTGTGCTGCTTCGGACTTTCCAGCAGCCCGCGCAACACTTGCGTGTCGAGCGAGGCTTCGGCGCTGTCGAGGTCGCCGTCCGGCAGCAGGACCACCGTCTCGACGCCGCCCTCGGCCGTCAGCCGGACGGCCTGCCAGCCGTTTTCGTGCGCGTAGCCGACGGATTCGTCCAGGTGCATCGTCGGCACCTGGCGCACGCCGTCGGGGGTGTGGAAGTCGGCATCCGCCGTGGCGTGCTCCGGGAACGGGTGTCGCCAGGCGGTTTTCAGGTAGAGGGCGTTGACCAGACTGGCACGTGTGTCGGGGTGGATCGCGCCTTCGGGCAGCAGCTCCGGGATCAGGCCGTGAGTGGTCTGGTCCACGTCGGCGTTGATCCGCTCGCGCGCGCCCTCGGGGTCGGATTCGAACGGCGCGGTCTCGGCTTTGCCGCCGGGCCAGCGCACGAGCTCGGCCTGGAAGCTGTCCTCGACGGTGATCAGGTCCGAGGCCCAGAGCGTGTTCGCCACGGCCAGCTGGGCCTTGTCGCCCAGCTCAGCCGCGGCGTGCAGCAGCCCGCTCTGGTCGCGGCCGAGCACGGCGGCCAGTTCTTCCGCGGTGCGTCCGCGCGCGGCCTGCTCGGCTAGACCGAGCGCGCTCGCCGCCGAGTAGGGCGAGAAGCACGCGTCGGTCCCCGGGGGCGCGGTCGCACCGTGCAACGCCAGGGTGAAGGTGAGGTGGCTGTCCAGGGCCATGCGGCGACCGTACCGGAACGGGTGGTTCCGCGGCTCACGGTTCGGCAGGCGGCGCCGTTCCGTGCCGTCCGGTGTGCCATCGATGCCATTCGTACGCCTGCGCGTCGGTGAGCGACGCCACCTGGTCCACCACCACCCGCAACCGCGCCGCGTCGTCCGCGGCCGCGTCCCACTCGGGCACCAGCAGCGGGTCGAGTGCCTCGGGCGCGCGGCGGCACAACGCCGCGACCAGCTCGGTGATCACCTCCCGCTGCCCGTCCTGCATCGCCAACCGGCGGCGATCGCTCATCACGTACCGCAGCGCCAGCGCCTTGAGCAGGGCCACCTCCGCTCCGACCTGCTCCGGCACCGCGAGCCGCGCCGCGTACCGGGTGAGCGGGCCCTCGCCGTAGCCCGCGCGGGTGCCGGTGACCGCGGCCGAGGCGAACCGGCCGACGAGTTCGCTGGTGAGCCGTTTGAGCGCGACCTGCGCGCGCAGCGAACCGTCCGGCTCCGCACGCACCAGCTCGGCGACCACCGGCAGGTCGAGCAGTTCCTTCGCCGCACCTTCCAAAGTGGACACCGACAGCGTGGAGAAATGCCGGGAAGCGGCCTCGGCGACCGCCGCGCGTTCCTCCGGATCGGCCAGCAGCCGCAACCGGATCCGGCCGGCCAGCACCCCGTCCTCGACGTCGTGCACCGAGTAGGCCACGTCGTCCGCCCAGTCCATGATCTGCGCTTCCAGGCACCGGCGAAGGCCCGGCGCGCCCTCGCGGATCCAGCCGAACACCGTGGTGTCGTCCGGGTACACGCCGTATTTCGGCTCCCCGGACCGGCGCGGCCACGGGTATTTCGTGGTGGCGTCCAGACACGCCCGGGTGAGATTGAGCCCGGCCGTCGCGCCGTCCGGGCCGACCGCCTTGGGCTCCAGGCGCGTGAGGATGCGCAGCGTCTGCGCGTTGCCCTCGAAGCCGCCGCACGCCTGCGACGCCTGGTCGAGCGCGCGTTCGCCGTTGTGGCCGAACGGCGGGTGCCCGATGTCGTGCGCCAGCCCCGCGGTGTCGACCAGGTCCGGGTCCGCGCCCAGCTCCTCGGCGATGCCGCGGCCGATCTGCGCGACCTCCAGCGAATGCGTGAGCCGCGTCCGCGGCGCGCCGCTGACCTCCGCGCCCTCGCCCGGCCCGACCACCTGGGTTTTGCCCGCCAGCCTGCGCAGCGCGGCGGAATGCAGCACCCGCGCGCGGTCGCGGGCGAACGCGCTGCGCCCGTCCGGCCGCGCGCCGGACAGCGCCGCGCCCTTGGGTTCCTCGGCCAGCACGCGGGCGCGGTCGTGCTCGCGGTAGCCGTCACTCACCCCGTCAGCTTAGGCGCGGGGACCGACAATTCAGCCCATCGTCGTGCCGAACAGGTCGTCCGCGGGCGACTTGGTCAGCTCGTAGAACAGCAGCGCGCCGGTTTCGCGGAAGATGTAGCGGACCTGCGTCGAGCGCTCCTGCACGATCGGCCCGCTGTGCGTCGGCGCGGTCCACGCCTCCAGCCCGAGGTCCTCGGACATCGTCCGCGACCGGTAGGAATGCCACGGATCGCTGACCAGCACCACCGAACGCCAGCCGCGCGCCTTCACCTGATCGGCTACCGCGCGGAGGCTGCGCAGGGTGTCATTGCCCTCGCCGACCGGCAACGTCGCGGTTTGCGGCACGCCGTGCTTGGTCAGCCAGCGCGCGCCCGCGGTCGCCTCGGTGAAGTTGTCGCGGGTTTTCTTGCCGCCTGCGGTGATGACTGTCTTCGAGACGCCCTCGGCGTACAGCTGACGCGCCTTCTCCAGCCGAGCGGTGAAGATTTCGGAAGGCTTGCCGTTGTACTGCGCGGCGCCCAGCACGACGATCGCGTCCGCCGGCGTCCGGTCGTTCTCGCGCGCGACCTGCCACACCCGGAACGCGGTGCCGCCGACGACCGCGACGAGGGCCAGCACCACACCGAAAATGATGCGGCGCACCCAGTTTCCCGCGGTGGGTCCTGTCCACGCGTCCATGGCGGACATCCTCGCAGAGCCTTCCCCGGGCGGCGGGAAGGCACCCCGATGCCACTCTGAGCATGTCCCGAGACCGCGCGGTTCTGGGTGCATTCCCCACGCCCGTCACGCCTTCGACGCGTTCGCACGCCAAGGTGGCCTTTGGCGCGTCCAACGCACTCGACGCGGCGTGGGGCGTTCCTGGGGCATTCACGGCACTCAGCGCGGCTTTCGGCGCGTCCACATACCCCACGCCGCACCGAGGTTCTCGCCGGGAAACCGCGCGCCCCTAAAGCCAGCCGCGTTCCTCGGACAGCCGCACCGCCTCCGCGCGGGTGCGCGCGCCCGTCTTCCCGATCGCCGACGACAGATGGTTGCGGACCGTTCCGTCGGACAGGAAAAGGGATTTCGCGATATCCGCCACCGTACTTCCATCCTTGGCCGCACTGAGCACGTCACGTTCCCGGGCGGTCAGCGGACTCGTCCCGGTAGCGAGCGATTCCGCGGCCAACGCCGGATCGACGACCCGAAGTCCACTGTGGACTCGACGCACCGCCTCGACGAGCTGTTCCGGCGGCGCGTCCTTCACCACGAACCCGGCCGCGCCCGCCGCCATCGCCCGGGCGAGATAGCCGGGGCGGCCGAAAGTGGTGCAGATGATCACGCGGCACGCTGGCAGCGCGGTTTTCAGCTCGGCCGCGGCGGTGAGGCCGTCCATGCCGGGCATCTGCACGTCGAGCAACGCCACGTCCGGCGCCGTTTCCTTCGCCGCGGCCACCACCTCGTCGCCGCTGCCGACCTGGGACACGACTTCGATGTCGGCTTCCAGGCCGAGCACGGTGGCCAGCGCCCCGCGCACCATCGCCTGGTCGTCGGCCAGCAGCACCCGGATCACGCAAGTCCTCCAGCGGGTTCGGCCCGCACCGCGACGGCGGCTCCGTCCGGGCTCGGCTCCGGGGCCTCGGCCCGGACGACCCATCCTCCCCCGGGCCGCACCCGCGTCGTCACCGTGCCCCCGATCGCGGCCAGCCGTTCGGACAATCCCCTCAACCCGTTGCCCGGTGTGACCTCCCCCTCGGCGCAGCCATTGTCCTCGATCTCCATCCAGCCGCGGCCCAGCCGCACCTTGACCGCCTTCGCACCGGAATGCCGCAGCACATTGGTGATCGCCTCGCGCAGCACGTAGCCGAACGTGCTGTGCAGCTCCGCGCGCACGTTGTCCACCGCGTGCGGCAGGTCGGCCTCGATCTCCCCCGCGCGCAACGCCGCCCGCGCCCCCGCGATCTCCGCGGGCAGCGACACCTCCCGGTACTCCGTCACCGTCGCCCGCACATCCGACAGCGCCGAACGGCTCAGCCCTTCGACCTCGCGGATCTCCTGCACCGCGCGGTCGATGTCGCCGGAGCTTTCCAGCACCCGCCGCGCCAGCCCGGACTTCACCGTGATCGTGGTGAGGCTGTGCCCGAGCAGATCGTGCAGGTCGCGGGCGACCCGCTCGCGTTCGCTGGCTACCGCGAGCGTCGCGATTTCCTTGTTCGCCAGCTCGAGCCGCCGGATCGCCCGGATCAGGTTGGACATGAAGAACATCGCCGACGTGACCGAGACGACCGTGATCACGTCGGAGACGTGCTCGGACAGGTCCCCGCGCAGCCACAGGACCAGCACCAGCAGGCCCATCGCCGTTCCGTTGAAGATCACCGACCACGCGGCCGGGAACAGGAAGGCAAGCGTGGCGGTGGCGTAGAGCAGGACGTAGGGGTTGGCGTCGGTGGCGAGCGCGCACGCCAGGCCCAGCACCAGCATGACCCCGCCGAACCAGAGCTTCATCCGCCGGGGCTTGCCGAAGACCGCGGGGAACACCGCGTAGCAGGCACAGTAGGCGTAGACCAGCACGCCGAGCAGGATCCGGATCCCCAGCGGCCCGGAGTCCACGACCAGTCCGCGGGTCGCCGGGATCAGGAACGGCAGCACGAACGCCACGGCGAAGATCGGCCAGCCGATCTTGTGCGGGCCGCGTCCCGGGCGCACCGGCGGATCGTCCCACCAGGACGCCCGGTCGTTGAGCCCGAACCGGTGCGCGGCGGGGTCGCCGGTCGTCGCCTCTCGGCCGAGTGGCCACACGTCGTTCTTCCTTCCCCGCCCGGTCAAACCCGAGCGCTGTCCTTACGGTATCGCCTGACCACGACAATCCCGAGCGCCAGCGTCCACGCGCCCAGCACGCCGATCGCCGTCGGCAGGCTCACGAGCAGCTGATTCGTCACCGCGGGCCGGACCAGCCCGAGGACCCAGTAGGTCGGCATGATCTGCGCGACGTCGTGCATCCAGGACGGCATGCCCTCGAGCGGGATCCAGAGCCCGCCGAGGAAACCGATGCCGAGGGTGACGATCATGCTGATCGGCTGCATCGACTCCGGCGTGCCGAACTGGCCCAGCAGCAGTCCGAGCAGCACCAGCGGAATGGTGCCGAGGAAAATGCCGAGGAAGATCCGCAGCCAGCCCGCCGGGTCGAGGTGCACGCCCTGGGAGAACGCGGCGATGACCGGGACCAGGATCAGCGCGGGCAGCCCGGCGAGCATCCCGGACACTGCTTTGCCGCCGAGATAGCCCGCGCCGGACAGCGGGGTCAGCCGCAGCTGCCGCTGCCAGCCGCCCGCCCGCTCGATCGCGAGCCGGGCGCCGTTCGTAGTGGCCGCGGCGAAGGTCCCGAATGTCATCATGTTGACCATGAGCACGCCCGCGACCGCGACGTGGTCGGGCGCGGACTTGTCGGTGAACACGTTGGCCTGCAACAAGAACATGATGACCGGGAAGGCCACGACGAAGATCAGGAACCGCGGCGAGCGGAACAGCCTGCGGGTTTCGACGACCAGGTAGGCGGGGTTCATCGGACTGCTTCTTCCGTTTCGTCGGAGGTCAGGGAAAGGAACGCGCCTTCGAGGCCGACCGCGCCGATCTCGATGTCGTGCACGGCCGGGACGGCGGCGAGCAATGCGCGCAGGGTGGTGTCGGAGTCCGAACTGGACAGTGCGACGCGTTCGCCGCGCAGTTCGAAGGACGTGACCGCGGGCAGCGTCGAGACCAGCTGGTCGCTGACCCCGGCCGGAAGCACCGCGCGGATCGTGCGGCCTCCGGCGAGGGCGCGGACCTCCGCGACGGACCCGTCGGCGACGATCTCCCCGGCCCGCATCAGCACCACCCGGTCGGCGAATTCCTCGGCCTCTTCGAGGTAATGGGTCGCGAACAGCACGGTGCGGCCGGTGTCGGTGAACGAGTACATCGACTTCCAGAACTCGCGCCTGCTGCCGACGTCCATCGCCGCGGTCGGCTCGTCGAGCACAAGCAGATCGGGGTCGGACACCAGCGCGACCGCGAACCGCACGCGTTGCTTTTGGCCGCCGGAAAGCTTGTTGGCCCGCCGGTCGGCGATGTCCTCGACGCCCGCGCTGCGCAGCGCGTCCCGCACCGGCATCGGACGGCGGTGCAATTTCGCGACGAGACCGACGGTTTCGCGCACGGTCAGGTCGTCCAGCAGCGTGCCGCCCTGCAGCATCGCCCCGATCATCCCGGCGCGCACCGCGTCGGCGGGCGTCTGGCCGAACACCGAAACGGTGCCCTCATCAGGTTTGGTGAGCCCCAGAATCATGTCGACGGTGGTCGATTTGCCCGCCCCGTTGGGCCCGAGCAGCGCCACCACTTCCCCCGGCGCGATGGTCAGGTCGACCTGCTTGACCGCGCGCACGTCGCCGTAGCGCTTCGCGATCCCGCCCAGCCGGATCGCCGCCCCCGCCGCGATTTCCTGTGTGTTGTCCATGGCTTGAAGCCTGCCGCGCTTCGGGGACCGGTACGCAGGCCGAGCGTCACGACCCGACCGTGACAGGTGTCAGGGGTGCCCGGGGCTGAACGCCAGGGACATAAGCCGCGTGGCCTCGGCCCACCGACCGTCCACAAAGGACGCCAATAGCACCGAAATACCCGATTTGTCGCCAGGTGGCCGTGTCTTGAAGTCCGGCTTCCGTACCCGGTCCCGGGGCCCACAACGACCCGCGCTCACGCGGATCGAGCCAGCTGAGCTGGGGAAACACGCCAGCAGCGTGTCCGCGTCACAGCCTTAAGGGGCTGAACGCGGGACGGCCCTCCCTCGCAGCGCGGGAAGGGCCGTCCGGAAGGGCTTTCGCGTCGGTCAGCAGCCGAGCAGGCGACCAGCCAGGTACGACTCCACCTGGTCGATCGAAATGCGCTCCTGGCTCATGCTGTCGCGCTCGCGGACCGTCACCGCGTTGTCCTCGAGCGTGTCGAAGTCGACCGTGACGCAGTACGGCGTGCCGATCTCGTCCTGGCGGCGGTACCGGCGGCCGATCGCCTGGGCGTCGTCGAAGTCGACGTTCCAGTGCTTGCGCAGCCGCGCGGCCAGGTCGCGCGCCTTCGGCGACAGGTCGGCGTTGCGCGACAGCGGCAGCACCG
Organism: Amycolatopsis halotolerans; assembly: GCF_042647905.1. Taxonomy (NCBI): domain Bacteria; kingdom Bacillati; phylum Actinomycetota; class Actinomycetes; order Pseudonocardiales; family Pseudonocardiaceae; genus Amycolatopsis; species Amycolatopsis halotolerans. Next base: position 9,020 of record NZ_JBHRWI010000033.1, on the reverse strand, counting down.
CGGCCTTGAACGGCGCGAGCCGCGGGTCGAGGTGCAGCACGGTGCGCTTGTCAGTGCCGCCCTTGGCGTTCGGCACCTCTTCCTCGTCGAACGCGTCGACCAGGAACGCCATCATCGACCGGCCCACGCCCGCGGCGGGCTCGATCACGAACGGCCGGTAGCGCTGGCCCGAGGCCTGGTCGAAGAACGACAGGTCCACGCCCGAGTGGTTCGAGTGCGTGGTCAGGTCGAAGTCGGTGCGGTTGGCGATGCCTTCCAGCTCGCCCCACTCCTGCCCGGCGTTGAACGCGAACCGGTACTCGATGTCGACGGTGCGCTTCGCGTAGTGCGAGAGCTTTTCCTTCGGGTGCTCGAAGTGGCGCAGGTTCTCGGCCTTGATGCCGAGGTCCTTGTACCAGTCGGTGCGCGCGTCGATCCAGTACTGGTGCCAGGTCTCGTCCTCGCCCGGCTCGACGAAGAACTCCATCTCCATCTGCTCGAACTCGCGCGTGCGGAAGATGAAGTTGCCCGGCGTGATCTCGTTGCGGAAGGACTTGCCGATCTGGCCGATGCCGAACGGCGGCTTCTTGCGCGAGGCCGTCTGCACGTTGAGGAAGTTGACGAAGATGCCCTGCGCGGTCTCCGGGCGGAGGTAGGCGAGGCCTTCTTCGGTCTCGACCGGGCCGAGGTGCGTCTTCAGCATCATGTTGAAGTCGCGCGGCTCGGTGTACTTGCCGCGGGTGCCGCAGTTCGGGCACGGCACCTCGGACAGGTCGTCCTCGGTGGTGGTCTTGCCGGTGCGCGCCTCGAAGTCCTCGGCGAGCTGGTCGGCACGGAACCGCTTGTGGCACGAGAGGCACTCGATCAGCGGGTCGGTGAACACGTTCACGTGCCCCGAGGCGACCCACACCTGGCGCGGCAGGATGACCGAGGAATCGAGGCCGACCACGTCCTCGCGGCCCTGCACGACGGTCTTCCACCACTGGCGCTTGATGTTGTCCTTCAGCTCGACGCCGAGCGGCCCGTAGTCCCACGCCGACCTGGTGCCGCCGTAGATCTCTCCCGACGGGAAGACGAAGCCACGGCGCTTGCACAGACTGACGACGGTTTCGATTTTGTTGGCGGGCACTCCACGCTCCGGACGCATGCGGGGTCAGTTATCGGAAGGTCCAGCGTATCCGGCCGGTTCCCGGGGCCTCCGCGCAGGTCGGAGGTCACGAACGGGTGACCGGAGAGGCCGTCACGACCCGGTTGTCGTCGTAGCCCTCCTGGCCGCCCACGTAGTCGCCGCCGCACGTCACGAGCACGAGCCGGTGCGGGCCCTCGGGGTCGAAGAGTTTCGCGGATGCGGCGGCGAGATCCGATTTGTGGATCGTGCGCGCCTCGTCGATCTTGTACTCCCACTGTTTGCCCGCGGTGTCGGTGACGGTGACGACCTGGCCCGCCTTCATCTTCCAGAGCTCCTGGAACGGCCCCGACTTGCCCGCCCAGTTGACGTGCCCGGACAGCAACGTGACGCCTTGCGCGGCCCCGAGGCCGGATCCCCACCAGGCCGCTTCGGCGAGGCTTTTCGGGATCGGCAGCGCGCCGTCCGCGCCGACCTCCTCGGGGATCAGCTTCGCCTGCCCGCCGCCGGGCAGCTTGACGGTGCCCGGGGTCTGCCCGGGGTCCGGCTGGGTGTTCCCGGCCTGGCTGCTTCTGGCCTCGCCTGCGCCGGCCTGCGCGGTGCCGGTCTGCTGCTGCGGCTGCGCCGCGTTGTCGTTGCCGGTGAAGAAAATCAGCACCGCGGCGATGACGGCTGCCACGACTACGACGGCCGCCACGACGATCAGTGCGCCGCGTTTGCGTGCTGGTTGGGCCTGTGTCCCCTGCATCGTGCTCCCCTGGTCTGGAGGTTTCTCCGGGGAGACATGCGGTGGGACGGCGAAGGGGTTGCACGGATTTTCGCCGCGCTGACGGGTTTCTTCGCGGCCTTGACGTTCAGGCGTTTTCGGATGAGGGGACCTGTCGCACGGCGCTGTTCAACGGCCGGTGCCCTGAACGGCGCGGTCCGGCCGGTTCAGTCCGGACGGGAGACCAGGTCCGCCGTGACGATCCGGTTCTCGTCGTAGCCCTCGGTGCCGCCGACGTAGTCGCCGCCGCAGGTGACCAGGACCAGGCGGTGCGGGCCGGTCTGGGCGAACCAGCCGGGGGCCTGCGCGGGCAACTGTTCCTTCGGGATCGTGGTCGCGCCGGTGACGCGGTAGAGCCAGCGGCCGCCGGACGAGTCGACGATGCTGACGTTGTCGCCGGTGTGGACGCGCCACAGGTCGTCGAAGGGTCCCTTCGTGCCGGCCCAGTTGACGTGTCCGGAAAGCACCGCCGCGCCCTGCTGCGCGCCGAGCCGGGCACCCCACCACGCCGCGTCGCTGAGGCCGCGCGGGATCGGCAGGATGCCTTTCTGGGTGATCTCGGTGCGCTTCAGCCGGGCCTCGGAGCCGTCGGGCAGCCGGATGCTGCCGGGGCGTTGCAGGCCGATCGCCTGGCCGTCCGAGGGCAGTTCGGCGGGCGCGCCGTCCTCGCCCGGCAGCGAGCCGGGCGGCGGGTCGGCCACGACGGCCGTGGTCGGGGCCGGCACCCAGGTCAGGACAATCACGCCGGCCGCGATCGCCAGGACGGCGATCACCGCCGCCGCGACCGTCAGCACGGTGCGCGACACGGCCTATTCGCCGCGGGAACGGACGACCCGCGCCGCGCGGCGCCGGCCGAGCACGATCGCGACCGCGCCGAAGAGCAGACCGCCGCCGAGCAGGCCGAACCCGAGCGGCAGGCGCAGGTCGTCGGACGGCGCGGCGGCCGCGGCGCCGAGGTAGCCGGCCGGTACCTCGGTGGGCACCGACGGCTGCTGCACCGTGCCGCCGCTGCCCGAGCCGTTGCCCGCCGCGGCGACGAAGTTCTTCGGGATCGAGCAGCTGACGCCGCCGAGCACCATGGTGGTCTGCACGTCGCTCAGCTTGGTGTCTTTGGCGTCGCGCGCGTGCGTGGTGATCTCGACGCGCCAGCCCGCCTGCGCGGTGACGTCGCCGGAGCGCCAGCCGTCCTGCTTGATCAGCTGGTCGAACGTGGAAACGCGGGACACGACGACGTCGGAGACGGTCTTGCCGGGATCGCTCTGCGGCACGCTCGTGGGCGAGCCCATCTTGAGGCCGGTGACGCTGAGCGTCCCGTTGGCGGGCATCGCGACCTGCTTCAGCGCGTCGTCCTCGCCGCGCACCCAGACGCGGGCGGCCGTGGTGGAGCCGGTGGTTTTGCCGGGACCGGAGCAATCGACCGAGCTGCGCGCGCCCTCGAGGACCAGCATCGTGTTGTCGAGCGCCTTGGGCTTCTTGCGGCCGTTGTCGCGCAGCGCGTAGTTCGTCTCCGCGACCGCGGTGGGCACGTGCGTGGTCTGCAGCGCGGCGACGACCTGGTGGTCACGGCTCGCGATGCCTGCCGGGTACGGGCTGGCCGAGCTGTCCCCGTATTTGCCGAGGTCGATCTCGTAGTTCGGGCCGAAGGTATTGCGCTCGCCGTCGTTCTTCGGCACCGCCACGCGGTCCGTGCCGAGCTGCGACTGGCCGGGGGTGAGCGGGGACCGCTGGGTCTCGGTGATCAGCGCGCCGCCGTGCTGCGGGTCGCCGCCGAGGCGGACGGACGCCACGTTGGCGAACGACACCGGCCCGGTCTTCTCGTCGACGGCCTGCCCGGCCGGGGTCTGCGCCGCGGCGGCCGGAGCCAGGGCCGGAAGCGCCACCAGGGCCGCCACCGCGGCCTTCGTCACGAAACGAGTCATGTCTCCCCACTGCCCTCCGGCAACCCCGAGCGGTCCGCCACTGTACGAGACGCGACGAAACGCCCCCGCGACAACCTTGCACCGTCCGCCACGACTTGCGAAGCCGACAAGCCAAATCTTCCCGAACTCACCCGATCGGGTCACGCGGAAGGCTAGTCCCCGCGCGACCCGGCGATCACCGGGCCCGGGGAAGGGAACACTACGATGGCGGCGAAGGTTATCGGCAATGACATCCGGCTTCGGAAACGCCGCCCTCGGACTGGCCACGGTTTCGCGCCGTCGCCGTCCCCGGAGGCAGCGGCCGGGGCGGGCGGCGGGACGCGAGTGGAGGCAGCGATGACGTCGGCACCTTCGAGCGCCCTGTCCGACGGCCTGGGGGCTGGGTCTCCGGCTGGGGCGGGTTCCGCTGGGGCAAGTTCTGCTGCGCCGAGTTCCGCTGGGGCGGGTCCTGCCGGGGCGGGTTCCGCCGGGTCGAGTTCCGCTGGGGCGGGTCCTGCCGGGGCGGGTTCCGCCGGGTCGAGTTCCGCTGGGGCAAGTTCTGCTGCGCCGAGTTCTGCCGGGGCGGGTCCTGCTGGGGCGGGTTCAGTCGCTCCGGGCTCCGCGACGGTCGAGAACGCCGAGGCATCCGCACCACACATCCGCCCGGTCGTGGCAGCCGAGCCAAGCTCGGCCGCCCTGGATCCGGCAACGACCAGGAACGTCGAGGCCTCAGTGAAGAACCCCGCCGAGGGCGAGACAGCCGCAGCACGCCCGGCCACGGACTCGGCCGCGAGCGTCGAGACGTCCGCGGAGACCGCTGCCGCAGACGAGACGGTCGCACCACGCCCAGCCACGAGCGCCGCGGCGTCTGTGAAGCCCGCTGTCGTGGACGAGACAGCCGCTGCGAGTCCAGACGTCCGGGATGCGACTGCGGCCAAGGACATCGAGACATCCGCGGATGCCGCTTCCGATCCCTCGGACGAGGCGGTCGGCGGCGGACAGGCGGACCCGCCGCATCCCGTCGAAGCGGGCCGGGCAGACGGCTCGGCTGGCCGGTCCGCCGCGTCCGGACCGGCGGTTCTGCCCCCGGGCGTGCTCGCCGACGCGGGCGAACTGCTCCGGGCGCTCGCCGCTCCGGTGCGGATCGCTATCGTGCTCCAGTTGCGGGAGGCGGACCGGTGCGTGCACGAACTCGTGGACGAACTCGACGTCGCCCAGCCGTTGATCAGCCAGCACCTGCGCGTCCTCAAAACGGCGGGCGTGGTGCAGGGCGAGCGGCGCGGTCGCGAGGTCATCTACCGGCTGGTGGACGATCACCTGGCGCACATCGTCGTCGACGCGGTCGCCCACGTGCAGGAAGGGAAGTGACGATGTCCTCGATCCCCAAGCCGGTCCCGGTGCCCGGCCGGCGCTCCACGAAACAGCGGGCGGCGGTGGTCGACCTGCTCAGCACCGTCGACGACTTCCGCTCGGCCCAGGAACTGCACGACGAACTCCGCAAGCGCGGCGACGGCATCGGCCTGACCACCGTCTACCGGACGCTGCAGTCGCTCTCCGAGGCGGGCGAGATCGACGTCCTGCGCACCGACTCCGGCGAGGCGATCTACCGCCGCTGCTCGTCGCACCACCACCATCACCTCGTGTGCCGCGTGTGCGGGCGCACGGTCGAGGTCGAGGGTCCCGCGGTGGAACGCTGGGCGGAGAAGATCGCGGCGGACCACGGGTTCACCGAGATCAGCCACACCGTGGAGATCACCGGCACCTGCGCCGAGCACGCGAGCTGACCCTCGTCCGGGCCGCGACCTGCTCTGCGGCTGGCCGGGGCGCTCCGGTTGGCTGAGCACGCGAGCTGCCGAGCATGGCGGCGAACTGCTGCGCGACGGACCAGACTGCGCGGGGTGGCCAACCACCGCGAGTCGCGAGCCGCTCCAGGCCTGGCCAGGGGCTTCCGGTCGGCTGAGCACGCGCTGCCGAGATCGACGGCGAACTGCTCCGCTGCGGGCGGACAGCGCGGGGTGGCCGAGTACTCGGGCTGGCGCTCGTCCGAGACGCGACCTGCTCCGGGGCTAGCCGGGGGCGTTCCAGTTGGCCGAGCATGCGAGCTGCCGAGCATGGCGGCGAACTGCTCCGCGACGGACCAGACTGCGCGGGGTGGCTGAGCACGCGAGCTGGTCCCCTCGGACAGTGAGCGTCGCCTGCAGCTGTCCGGGACATTCCGGATCGCCGACTGGTCAGCGGGCCAGTTCCTTCGGCTCAGCAGTGCTGCCGTCGGATGGCTGCTGCGCCATCCCAGCAACGACCCTACCGAGTGCGACTGGAAGCCCTCAGGACCGATGGGCGGGCGAGCCGACTCGGTCCGGAGGCGGAACCGGTCCGGGGCTGGCCGGAGCGGCGGGGGCGTCGCGGGGCGGAGCACGCTTCGGGCTGGCCGTGCCGCTGCGAAGCTGTCTGGCCGCGGGGTTTCGCAACTCTGAGCTGTCCGGACCGGTCACGGTCAGGTTCCGTTCGGGAGCCGTCTCAAGCGGCGGGGGCTTGAGTGGGCACGCGAAAACCGGAACCGCTTCGGGATCAGTCGACTGGCTCAGGTGCACCGGGCGGGTGGGTGCGGCGGTCCGCGTTCCGAGGCGGTCGCGGCTGAGGAGTTGGGGGCGTTGCTCCCTTCAGTATTCATACGGATCCTTCGGCGCGGTGATCCGCTCTACTGTCGTCGGGACCAGGTCCGGCGTGTAGCTGTTGGACTCGGTCGCGGTGCCCGGGACGATTTGGCCTGCGACGCGCAGCCAGGTGTCGCTCGGGAAACGGTCGGCGTCGCCGCCCTTGAGGTGCACGGTGACGGGGGCCGCGTCGGCTGCGCAGCAGCTGATTACCAGGCGGGCCAACAGGGTTTGGCCTCCGGTGTGGACGACGAAGCCGGAGACTTCGACGGTGCGTCCGTTCATGGTTCCGTTGGCGTCCCAGCCCGCGCGCGTGACCACCTCGTTTATCGCCATCGGCACCACCGCTCCGGCGGGGAGTGGCGGGAACGCGGCGGCGGACGTGGTCGCGGCGCTGGCGGGCAGCCGGGCTTCGGTGCGGGTCACCGAATCCGCGCCGAGAGCGGGCGGGGCGACCAGGAATACCGCCAGCACCGGGACGACCAGCAGCCAGGCTGAGCGTGCCGGGTGATGGTGGTGGCCGTGGGCGTCTGGATGTTCCGTGTCCGCTTCGGATTCTTGGGCTGCTTTCGCCGCGGCGCGTGCGGCCGTGATGTCGCGGATGATGGCTGTCGCGCCTAGCACCAGCATCACTGCGCCGCCGGCGATGATCCATGGTTGCTGGGCTGGTTTTACGTAGCGCAGATAGTCGCCGTTGAGGGCGATCTTCACCAGGGCGCCGCCGAGCAGGATCAGCAGGACGTTTTGGGTTTCGCGCCTCATCGGACGCCTCCGAGGAAGATCACGCCGGCGATGGTGCCGCAGGCGATCGCCACTATGAAGGTGACCGGGGCGAACCGTGCGGCGAAGGATCGGCCGAAAGTGCCTGTCTGCAACGCGAAAAGCTTGACGTCGACGGCGGGACCGACCACCAGGAACACCAGCTTCGGCAGCAACGGCACGGCGGTGAGGGAGGCGGCGACGAAGGCGTCGGCTTCGCTGCACAGCGCGAGGACTACGGCTAGAACCGCCATCACTACGACGCCGACGATGACCTGTCCGGACAACACTTCGAACCACTTCGCGGGCACGAGAACGTTGAGGGACGCGGAAATCAGCGCGCCGAGGACGAGGAATCCGCCAGCCTCCACGAGATCGGTGCGGGCGGTTTCGGTGAAGACGCGCCATCGCTGTCCTGGTTGGACGTCGGGCAATCGGCGCAGCGCTCGTTCGGTGATCCAGGACAGTTTGCCCCAGCGGGCCCAGATCCAGCCCATCACCATCGCGGTGGCGAGCGAGCCGACGAACCGCGCGAAGACCATTTCCGGACGACCGGGGAACGCGACCGCGGTGGCCACCAGCACGACCGGGTTCACCGCGGGTGCGGCGAGCAGGAAGGTGAGCGCGGCGGCGGGTGCGACGCCTTGCCCGATCAACCGGCGCGCCACGGGAACCGACGCGCATTCGCAGCCGGGCAAGGCGACTCCGGCCAGCCCGGCGACGCCGACCGCGGCCGACGCTTTCTTCGGCAGCACTCGTTCCAGCGCGCGGGCGGGCACGAAGGCAGCGATGGCACCGCTGATCAGCACGCCGAGCACGAGAAAGGGCAGCGCCTGCACGCACACCGCGACGAAGACGGTGGATCCGGTGCGCAGCGCGGGCACGTCGAAGAGGTCCTGGAGCTTGCTTTGCGCGAGGACAGCCACGAGCAATACGGCGCACAGGATCTCGATGGAGCTGATTCGGAACCGCCGCGTGCGGGGGCGCTCCTCGGCGGCGTTGTTGGAAAGGGTTTCCACGAAGGCGATGATGCCAGCCGGGTCCGACAGAACCCCAGCCGCAGGTGGCGCGAGGGGACCCCTCGCGCCGGTTTTGCGTGAATGTCACCCGATTGAGAGGGAGGAAGGGGCGGAATCGGGCGGGCGGTGCGGGGATGGAACGAGGCGCGGCGGAGTCTCCGGACGGGGGCGCGGCTTGGGTTGAAGGGGTGGCTGGCGAGGGCGGCTTGGGCTGAAGGGGTGGCGGCGGAGCGACACCGCGAGCTGGCGAGGGCGGCCTGGGCTGGAGGGGTGGGTACATCGAGCTGGCGAGGGCGGCCTGGGCTGGAGGGGTGGGTACATCGAGCTGGCGAGGGCGGCCTGGGCTGGAGGGGTGGGTACATCGAGCTGGCGAGGGCGGCACGCGCGGGCAGAGCTGCGAAGCGGACAGCAGAACAGCCGACTATGACAAGCCCGGAGCGGAAAGGCGCGTTGAGGACGCGCGGGGTGGCGAAGTCGAGCACAGAACGGAACACGAAGCGAAGCGGCCTGCACGGCGAATGGCGCGGCGGAGTCACACTTCGGGCCAGTGGCGGCCCGGGGACGCGGTGCGCGGCTGAAGCCGAGGCGAGCAGTGGAGCAGCCGCGAACGCGGAAGCTAGCAGCGAAACCGAGCAGACGACGGACCACAGCGGCGAACTGGTCAAGTCGCGAAGTTCGGTGCGGCTCGGGAGATCCGTGATGCGGGAGAGGCACCTGCGGGCGGAGCTGCTTCAGCGTGCGACCAGGGCGGGCCGGGATCCGGACCCTGTCATGATTTCCGTGTAAGCCACGGATGGTTTCTTCTTTTATTCTAGTGGA
>NZ_JBHRWI010000032.1:0-27288 GCF_042647905.1 Amycolatopsis halotolerans | reverse complement strand
ACCCCCGTCAAGAAAACCACCGGCCGACCGCCGCTCACCCTCGACGAACAGACCTTCAGCCTGCTCCACACCCGACTGCGCTGCCTCGGCGAACGCGCCGCCGCAATGCTCAAAACCCGCTGGACAGCCCTGCGACACGTCACCCTCTGCCCGAAACGCATCGGCCACATCACCCAAGCAGCCCTCGTCCTCACCCACCACGAACACAACGGACGCTACTGAGAAAACCTCAATGTGGCATTGGGTGCATCTGACGCACCGAACGCCACATTGGGTGCGTGGGACGCACCCAATGCCACATTGGGGTCTTCTCCGCAGTGAGGGTGGCGTCGGCAGTGCGCGGGACCCTCGCCGTCGATGGGCCTGGCGCGCGGTATCGAGGTCCGTGAAGGGCTCCCTGAGGGAATCTGATTCCCTCAGGGAGCCCTTCACGGACGTTGGCCGGGAGTGCGAGGCCGCCCGGTCCCGGCTGAAGACCGCACAACCCGAACCCGCAGAGCGCCAGGGTGTGAACCCGCCCTCGCCAGGCGCGGTCCAGGGGGTGGGACGGGTTGACCGGGCGGTCCGGGGCTGGTTCTCTGTGCGGCATGCTGACGTGCGAGATGACGATGCGGCCGGGGTCTGCCGACCTCCGCCCCGTCATGGGCATGTCGTGTCGCTGTTGTCGGTGAACCCAGCCCGGCCCAGCTCGACACCCATCTTCTTCCCGTGAGGACTTTCTTTCATGTTCGCCGTTCCGGACAACACCCTGCTGCGTCCCGAGAACCCCGCCCTGCGCCACCCGGTCCGCGTCGCCGTCGACGTGGCCGCCGACCGGGAACGCTGGGGCAGCCTGCTGCGCTACGACCCCGACGAGCGGTTCTCCGCGCTGGTCGAACGCACTGAGGACCAGGAGATCTGGCTGCTCAGCTGGCTTCCCGGCCAATACACCGACCTGCACGACCACGCCTTCGCGACCGGCGCGTTCACCGTCGTGTCCGGGCGGCTGACCGAAACCGTCGCGCGGCGTGCCCCGGGCGGGCGCGCGGTGACCGAGGTGCACGGGCTGTCCGCCGGGCAGTCGCGGGTGTTCGGGCCGGGCTACGTGCACGAGGTGCGCAACGACGGCCCGGACCCGGCGATCAGCGTGCACGTCTACCGCCAGGGCGGCCGGCAGATGCGCTCGTACCAGGCGAATCCGGTGGACGGTCCGACCCGGGTGTGATCAGCGGTCGAGGTCGCCGCGCAGCCTGAACTGCCGTTCGATCTCCTCCCGGCCGACGCCCGCGGCCAGCAGAACCTGCAGCAGGATCCGCGATTTCCGCGGGCACAGCCACCCGGCCATCGTCGCGCCCATCCGGATCAGGCTCGATTCGGAGCCGTGAAACCCGTACGTGCTGCGAAAAGTCGGGCCCGCGCCGGTCCTGGACGCGACCACCACCGGCACCTCCGCGGCCGCGATCGCGTCCGCAGTGCCCGTCGATACGTGCCCGACGCCATTGGCAGCGACCACGACGCCGCGCGCACCGCCCTTGAGAACCATCGACAGCAATTCTCCCGAATCGTCGAGGCCGGATTCCAGCAGCGGAACGAGATCGACATTCTCGGCGCCGGGCAGCACCGGCAGGCGCGGCGGCGACGGGTGGAAGTAATGCACCGCTCCCTCGGCGACCATGCCGAGCGGACCCGCGGGCCGCGACGAAAACGTTTCGACGTGGCTGGAATGCGTCTTCCGCACCCACCGCGCCGCGTGCACGTCGTCGTTGAACGCGACCAGCGCGCCCCGGCCGCGGCTGCGCGGATCGGCGGCGACGGTGAGCGCGGCGAGGATGTTCGCCTGGCCGTCCGGGCTGGGCAGGCTCGGGTTCCGCATCGCGCCGGTGACCACCACCGGCGCGTCGGACGGCCACGTGAGGTCGAACAGGTACGCCGTTTCCTCCAGCGTGTCCGTGCCCTGCACCACCACGAGACCGTCCGCGCCCGCCTCGATCTGCTCGACGCCCCACTGCCGCGTCCGCGCGAGCGTCGCGTAGTCCATCGACGAACTGGAGACCCCGGCGAGCGTCGCCGCGGAGACCTCCATCGGCAGCCGGGAACCGAGGTCTCCCAGCAGGTCCTCGGCGCTCAGCCGCGGCACCACGCCGTCTTCGATCGAACGTCCGGGAGCCATCGAGATGGTGCCGCCCAGCGCGGCGACGGCGATGCGAGTCATGCCCGCACTCTATGCGGGCCGCCGCGCCTGCAAGGTGTAGCTAGCGGCGATCCGGCGCGGGTTGTCGCGCAGCCGCCATTCGCCGCCCCCGGCCTCTTCCATTTCGTTCGGCAGCGCGTTCCACGCCGCGGTGTCGTGCTCGGTCAGCCCGGTCAGGACCAGGTCCTGGTCGAGCAGCGCGGTGACGATCTCGCCGAGCGAATGGTTCCAGCTGTGCGTGGTCGTCGTGTTCACCGTTTCGTCGGTGTCGACGTAGGTGGTGTCGTCGCTGAACACGAGCGGTTCGTCGTGCTCGAAGTAGTCGTACCTCGGCCACGCGCGTTCGGATTCTTCGTCGAGCGTCCACAGCATCGGGTGGCCTTCGCGCAGGAACAGCCGTCCGCCCGGCCGCAGCAAGCGCGCGACGACCTCCGCCCACGGCGCGATCTTCGGCAGCCAGCAGAGCGCGCCGATTCCGGTGTACACCAGGTCGAACGCGTTCTCGCCGAACACTTTCACCGCGTCGTAGACGTTCGCCTCGTGGTAGTCGATGTCCGCGCCGGCGGCGTCCGCGAGCTTGCGCGCCTCGGCGAGCGACGCCGGGGAAAGGTCCAGACCAGAGACCTTGGCGCCGAGCCGGTGCAGCGACAGCGTGTCCGTGCCGATGTGGCACTGCAGGTGCACGGCGCGCAGCCCGGAAACGTCGCCTAGGCGCGGCTGGTCGAAGCGCACGATCTGGCTCAGGTGCGCGGGATCGGCCTTGAACTTGTCGAACTCGTAGTACGCCGAGCGCGCGTGGATCGGCGCCCGGTCGTCCCAGTTGGCGCGGTTGATCTCGAACGAATCCGTCACGCCGTCTCCGCCACGCTGCGCTGCACGCAGAACTCGTTGCCTTCCGGGTCCTGCAGGACGACCCAGCCGCTGCCGTTCTCGCGACGATGGTCGGAATGCAGCGTCGCGCCGATTTTGAGCAGCCTTTCGACCTCTTCGTCGCGGGTCCCGTTGTCCGGCTTCAGGCAGACGTGCAGCCGGTTCTTGATCGTCTTGGGCTCCGGCACGGCGATGAACAGCAGCGTGACGCCGGAGTCGAGCGTGACGCCGATCTCCTCCTCGCCCGGTTTGTCGTCCTCGCCGACCGGGCGGCCGGTCACCTGGGTCCAGAACTGGGCCAGCTCCCACGGGTCGGCGCAGTCGACGGTGATGTTGTCCACGTAAGAAGTCATCGGATTCCTTGAGCTCGGGGGCGGATGCCGGTTCGGAGTCTGCCCGGAATGCCCGATGCGCGCGACAGGTTTCCGGATCTTCGCCGCGGCGGCGAACCTGTCGAGTGGCTGTCAGCCGGGGGTTCGGCTCGCGCGCCCGCGCGGACGTCGCGGAGGATGGCGGGGTGGAGAACCCGAACCCGGTGCGGCTGCTCGTCGTGGACGACGAGCCGCACATCGCCGACCTGGTCGCGACCGTCGCCCGTTACGAGGGCTGGCAGGCCGTGACGGCCGGGTCCGGCGCCGACGCGCTCGCGCGCGCCGCGGAGTTCGCTCCCGACATCGTCGTGCTCGACCTCATGCTGCCGGATTTCGACGGGTTCACCGTGCTCGACAAGCTGCGCGAAAAGCACGACGAGGTCCCGGTGGTTTTCCTGACGGCGAAGGACGCGACCGCCGACCGTATCGCCGGCCTCACCCGTGGGGGTGACGATTACCTCGTCAAGCCGTTCTCCGTCGAGGAGCTGATGGCGCGGCTGCGCGCGGTGCTGCGGCGGACGTCGGAAAAGCCGGACGCCCGCGCGGTAGTGCTGCAGGTGGGGGATCTCTCGTTGGACGAGGAGACGCACGAAGTCCGCCGCGGTGGTCAGCTCGCCGAACTGACGCCGACCGAGTACGAGCTGCTGCGCTACCTGATGCGGCGCTCGCCTGCGGTGCTCACCAAGGCGCAGATTCTCGACCACGTGTGGGAGTACGACTTCGGCGGACGGTCCAATGTGGTCGAACTCGCGATCTCGCGGTTGCGGCGCAAGCTCGACGCGGAGGCCGAACCGCTGATCCACACCGTGCGCGGCGTCGGGTACTCCGTGCGACAGGCGGAGCGGTGAACCGGATCGGGCGCTGGGCTCGCCGGTGGTACCGGGCTTGGCGCGCCTCGAGGCTGGGCACCCGGCTGGCGTTCGGGCTGGGCGCGCTTTCGCTGGTGGTGTTCGCGATCGTCGGCGCGCTGACCGTCGAGCTGATGCACGACTACCTCAACCGGCGGCTCGACGAGCAGCTCAAGACCAGCCAGGTCGCGCAGGTGCCGCATCTGCGCGAGTCGAAGGACAATCCGGAAGTCGTCTACTCCTGGTATTCGGCGGTTTTCGACGTCCGGGAAGGGCATGCCGTCCCGCAGCCGGGCAGCACGTTGCCGAACGACGTCCGGCCGCTGGCGCAGGTGGCCGAAGAGGCGACCGGCGGCGACCAGTTCCGCACGATCGCCTTGCCGGGACAGGGTTCTTACCGCGTGCGGGCCTGTCCGGTGGAGACTTCGCAGAACGGGACCGGCACGGTGTTGCTGAGCGCCGCGCCGCAAGCCGACCTCGACAACACTGTGCAGCAGTTGATGCTGATCGAAGTGATCGCGTTCCTGATCGCGCTGGCGATTCTCGTCGTCGCCGGTCGAGTGGTGCTGCGACGCGGATTGCGACCCTTGTCGGACATGGCCGGTACCGCGCATGACATCGCTTCGCACGACCTCACCGCAACCGCGGCTTTGCCGGTGCGCGCGTCCGGCACTGGCGGCGGTGCGGAGGTCGAGGAGTTGCGGACGGCGTTCAATGTGATGTTGAGCCACATCGAGTCTTCGCTGGCCGCGCGGACCGAGGCGAACGATCGGCTGCGCCGGTTTGTCGCTGATGCCTCGCATGAACTGCGAACGCCGTTGACGTCGATCCGCGGCTATGCCGATCTTTTCCGTTACGCCGCCGCGAATGAGCCTGAGGAGCGCGAGGCGCACCTGGAGAAGATCCGGGCCGAGACCGCGCGGATGAGTGTGCTGGTGGACGATTTGCTGCTCCTCGCCCGTCTTGACGCGCGGGATGTCGAACCGCCGGTGCGCCCGCAGCGAATGGATCTCACCGAGGTCGCCGCGGCAGCCGCGGACGCTTTCCGGGCCGGTCGTCCGGGGTATCCGCTGACGGTGTCGATTCCGGAGGAACCGGTGGTGCTGCACGCGGATCCCGCGCGGCTACGGCAAGTTCTGGACAATTTGCTGGCGAACGCGGCCGTGCACACGGGCGAGGGAACGCCGGTTGAGCTGGCCGTGACGGTGGCGGACGGGATGGCCGTTGCCACCGTCACTGATGCCGGGCCGGGGATTTCGCCGGAGGACCAGCAGCGGATCTTCGACCGGTTCTATCGCGTCGACAACTCCCGCACCCGGGCCGCCGGCGGGACTGGGCTGGGGTTGTCGGTGGTGCATTCGCTGGTGGTGGAGCACGGCGGGACGGTTTCGCTGGACAGCAGCCCCGGGCGGACGGTGTTTACCGTGCGGTTGCCGCTGTCTTCGTGACGCGTGCGGCGACGTGTTCGGGCACGGTCCAGTCTGCTGGCAGGTCAGCGGAGGGTTCCGGTTCGCCGAAGACCGTGCGCACCGGCAAGACCCCGGCCCAAGCGGTGTTTGCGGTGACGTCCTCGGGTTCGTCGTCGGGCCCCTCAGCGCGGAGCTTCACCGACGCTTCAGCCAGATCGAGCGCGATGACCGAAACCGCCGCGAACTCCTTCTTGTTCACCGCGCGAGCGTGTTCCCACGAACCGGGGGAGAGGTGGTCGGTGAGCACGTGCAGGCCGCGCATCTTCTCGTCCGGGTCGGTCACCAGGCGGGCCTTGCCGAGGATCACCGCGCTGCGGTAGTTCACCGAATGGTTGTTCACCGAGCGGCAATAGACGATGCCGTCGAGCAGGGTGACCGTCACGCAGACGTCCGTTTCCCCGGTGGCGGCTCGCAGACTGGCCGCGCCCGTGGAACCATGCAAGTACAGGGTGTCGCCGTCGCGGCCGTATCCGGTGGGCAGCACCAGCGGGACGCCGTCGCGGACCACGCCGAGGTGGCAGATCAGCGCCTCGTCGAGCACGGCGTGCAGCGCGGCGCGCTCGCTGGCGGCGCGGTGGCGTTTGCGGCCGAGTGTGGTGCGTTCGGTGGGCGAAAGGCTGCTCATGCGGCCAGTGTGCGGCAGGCAAGTGGCTATGTTGAATGTCCACTTCTTCTACACTTGAGAAGTCCACTTCGCTGTATCGGAGGTCCGCCGTGTCCTACGCCGACACCGCCCTGCCGGTGAGTCTCGACCGCGACGCGGCCACTCCGCTGGCAGTGCAGCTGGCCGACGCGCTGCGCGAAGCCGCGGCCGGCGGACATCTCCGCGGCGGCGACCGGCTGCCGTCCACGCGCGCGCTGGCTGAACGGCTCGGTGTCTCGCGCACAGTCACTTCCGCTGCATACGAGCAGCTTCACGCGGAGGGCTGGATCGCCGGGCGGCACGGCTCCGGTACCTACGTGACGACTCCGCCGACCCGCGCCGCCGCGTCGGTCACGGTGCCTGGTTCGCTGCTCGCGGAGCCGGAACCGAGTCCGGTGCTCGACCTCACGCCAGGCGCGCCGTGGGCCGGCGGGCTCGACCGCGCGGCGTGGCGACGGGCTTGGCGGGCAGCCGCCGATCCCGAGCCGCTCACGCGCGCGCACCGCGCCGGGCTGCCGGAATATCGCGCGACCGTGTCGGAACACCTGCTGCGCCACCGCGGTCTGGCGGCGGGCTCGGTGCTGGCGACTGGCGGTACCACTGCGGCTGTCGTGGAGCTTGCCGCCGCGGTGTTGCGTCGAGGCGCGGTCGTTGCCTTCGAGGAACCGGGTTATCAGCGTGCGGTGCAAGCGTTCCGGCAGGCCGGGCTCACCGTCGTGGGGGTGCCGGTGGACGAGGAAGGCCTGCGTCCGGACGCGATTCCCGCCGGGGCGCGCGCGGTTTACTGCTCGCCCGCGCATCAGTACCCGATGGGCAGCCGGATGAGCGCGGCCCGGCGCGTGCAGCTCGTGGAACGCGCTCGCGCGGAAGGCATGCTGGTCATCGAGGACGACTACGACGGCGAGCTGCGCTTCGACGTCGCCCCGCTGCCGATGCTGGCCGCGCTCGCCCCGGACGTCGTCGTGCACCTCGGGACCACCAGCAAAATCCTCACGCCGACGCTCGGCGCGGGCTGGCTCGTCGCGCCCGCCGCCGTCGCGGATTCCGTGCTGGCGTACCGAGATCTCACCGGCACGCGTCCGTCGCCAGCGGGGCAGCGGGTGCTGGTCGAGCTGGCGCGCACCGGCGATCTGGGACGGCACCTGCGAAAGCTGCGCCGGGAAATGGCCGAACGCCGGACGGTTTTGGTGGCCGCGCTGTCGAACGCCGGGATCCCGTTCGTCGGCGACGACGCCGGTGCGCACCTGGTGGTGCCGACGGAAAGCGCCGAGGCGGAGGCGCAGTTGATCGCCGCGGCGGAAAAGCATTCGATCCGGCTCGACGGGTTGGCACGGCATTTCGCCGGAACGCCGACGATGCACGGCATCGCGCTGGGGTACGCGGGCTGCTCGCGGGAGGCGTTGATGGCCGCGGTGCCGACGCTGGTCGATCTTCTCCGCTGACCTGGAGCCGAGTCCAGGGGGCCAGCCCCACCTTCGGTCCGCCGGTCAGCTTCATGGTGCCGGATCCGCTGCTCGGCGAGGCTTTTGCCGATCAGTTCGGAGCACAGAGGAGCGCGGGATGACTCGGCGGATTCGGTGGGCGGCGGCAGCGATCGCGGCTGTGACGTTGGCGGTGTTCGCCGCACCGGCCTCGGCACAAACACAAGACACTGCGGTGTCGCACTTGCGCGAAGAACTGGCCGGTGGTCCGCCGTCGTCCTACGCGCTGGTGGCCGCGGACGGCACCGTGACGACGGGCGCGGTCGGCTCCGACGTGACGCCGCAGTCGCCGTTTCTCCTTGGCTCGCTGAGCAAATCGTTCACCGCGCTGGCCGTCATGCAGCTCGTAGAAGCGGGCAAAGTCGGTCTGGACACGCCGATCACCGCCTACCTGCCGTGGTTCCGCACCGCCGGATCGAACGACCCGATCACCGTGCGGCAGCTGCTGAACCAGACCAGCGGCCTGCCGACTGAAGCGGGCACTGTCGACCTCTACGAGCCGGAAACCACGCTGGAGCAGCGTGTCCGCGCACTCGCCGACGTCGTCCCAGTCTCCCGGCCCGGCACGGTTTTCCACTACTGCAACAAGAACTACGCGACGCTGGGCCTGATGGTCGAACAGGTCTCCGGCCAGAGCTACGCCGACTACCTCAAGGCACACGTCCTCGCCCCGCTCGGCATGACCCGCACCTTCACCACCCTCGCCGACGCCCGCCGCGAAGGCCTGATCGAGGGCTCGTCGGTGCTGTTCGGGCTGAACGTGCCGATCGAAACGCCGGATTTTCCCGGCGCCCGGCCGGACGGCTACCTGGTTTCCACCGCCGAGGACCTCAGCCACTACCTGACCTTCCAGATGACCGGTGCCTACCGCGGCGCCCGGCCGCTGTCCGCCGAAAGCCTGCGGCTGATGCACAGCGCGGCGGTCCCGACCGGCGAAGACCACGCGATCGACGGCATCGACCACTACGGATTCGGCTGGGGCACCGGCACCCTCAACGGCCAGCCGGTCGTCCAGCACGACGGCGACCTGACCCGCTACCACGCCAACCTGGGATACCTGCCGGACCGCCACGTCGGCCTGGTGGTGCTGACCTCGCGCAACCCGGTCCTGCTGGACAACGGCGCACCGTTCCACCACACCCTCGCGATGCTCGCGGGCGCACCGGCCCCGGAAATCGGCAACGGCTTCCTGCTGACCTACGGCGTCATCGACGGCGTCGCCCTCCTGGTCCTCGTCGCGATGGTTTTGGCGACCCGCCGACAGATCCGTCGCGCCCGGAAACTGCCGGAACTCTTGCGCGACAAGGGTTTCGGCCGGGTGGCGGTGCGCCCGCTGGTCGGACATCTGGTGGCGGCAGCAGCGCTGTACGCGGCGGTGTTCGTCGGTGTCGGCATACTCAGCTACGGCGGCTGGCTGCCGGTGGACGTGGCGTTCCAGACGCTGCCGGACTTCACCGTCCTGGTGCTGGCCGGGATGGCGTTCCTGGTGGTCCGCGGGGTGACGTGGTTCGCGCTGGCCTCGTCGCGTCGCCGACCAGCGGCTCGACCCTCGCGACCAGCGCGGACACCCCCGGCACGCGCTGTTGGCGATACTCACCCGGTACGGTGACCGGCTATGAGCGCTGAAAAGATCCGGGTCGCGGTCGTGTTCGGTGGCCGCAGCAGCGAGCACACCATTTCGTGCCTGTCCGCGGGCAGTGTGATCTCGAACCTGGACCCGGATCGCTTCGAGGTGCTCCCGGTCGGCGTCACGCCTAGCGGCGGCTGGGTGCTCGGCACCGGCGACCCGGAGCAGCTCAGCATCCAGGGCCGCGAGCTGCCGACGGTCGAGTCCGGCCGCGCGCTCGTGCTCGCCGGCGACCCGACCAGCCGCGAGCTGCGCACGGTCGACCCGGGCCAGGCCACCGAGGTGCTCGGCACCGTCGACGTCGTCTTCCCGGTGCTGCACGGCGCCTTCGGCGAGGACGGCACCATCCAAGGCCTGCTCGAACTCGCCGACATCCCCTACGTCGGCCCCGGCGTGCTCGCCAGCGCGGCGGCGATGGACAAGGAATACGCGAAGAAGCTGCTCGCCGCGGAAGGGCTGCCGGTCGGCACCTACGCCGCGCTGCGCCGCGGACAGTCCACTTTGGCCGAACAGGACCGCGAACGCCTTGGCCTGCCGGTGTTCGTGAAGCCCTCGCGCGCCGGTTCGTCGGTCGGCATCTCCCGCGTCACCGACTGGGCCGACCTGGACGCCGCGATCGAACTGGCCCGGCGCACCGACCCGAAGGTGCTCGTCGAGGCCGCGGTGCGCGGGCGCGAGGTCGAATGCGGCGTGCTGGAATTCCCGGACGGCCGCGTCGAGGCGTCGCTCCCGGCGGAGATCCGGGTGCTCGCCGAGGGCGAGGACGCCTGGTACGACTTCGAAACCAAGTACCTCGGCGAGGACGCCGAGCTGGACATCCCGGCCAAACTGGACGACGCGCTCACCGACCGGCTGCGCGCGATGGCCGTCGAGGCGTTCCGCGCGCTCGACTGCCAGGGCCTCGCCCGCGTCGACTTCTTCGTGACCGAGGAGGGCGACCTGGTGATCAACGAGGTCAACACGATGCCCGGCTTCACCACGAAGTCCGCCTACCCGAAGATGTGGGAGGTGACCGGGGTGGATTACCCGACGCTGCTGTCGACGCTGATCGACACCGCGCTCGCCCGGGGCACCGGCCTGCGCTGACGTCCCACCGTAAGGAACCCAGCGCGTGCAGATCGCCTCTCGCCTCGACCGGCTCCCGGTCACCCGGCGGCACCGGTACTTCGTGGCAGTGGTCGGCATCGCCACCTTCTTCGACCTCTACGACCTGTTCCTCGCCGCCACCATCAGCACCGTCCTCACCAAGGAGTTCGGCGTCACCCCGGCGACGCTGAAGTACGTCCTGGCGTCGGCGTTCGTCGGCGCGTTCGTGGGCGCGGTGTTCCTCGGCAGACTGGCCGACCGGTTCGGCCGGCGGCGCGCGTTCCTGCTCACGCTGGGCCTGTACTCGGTGTTCACGCTGCTCGGCGCGTTCAGCACCGACGTGTGGATGCTGGTGATCTGCCGGTTCATCGCCGGGATCGGCATCGGCGCGGAACTGCCGGTCGCCGACGCTTATCTCGCCGACCTGCTGCCCGCCCGCGCCCGTGGTCGCGCGACGGCGTGGGCTTACACGATCGGCTTCTGCGGTGTTCCGGCCGCCGGATTCCTCGCCCGCGCGCTCGTCGGCCACGCGCCGCTCGGCGTCGACGGCTGGCGCTGGCTGTTCGTGATCGGCGCGCTGGGTGCGGCGATCGTGTGGGCGCTGCGGTTCACGCTGCCGGAATCGCCGCGTTGGCTTGCCGCACAAGGCAGAATCGGCGAAGCGGACGAGATCGTGCGCAAGCTCGAAGCGAGCGCGCCGCAGCCGTTGCCCGAACCGGAGCCGGAACCGCCCGCGCCTGAACCGGTGCGCGCGTCGGCGTTGCTGCGTCCGCCGTGGTTCCGCCGCACGGCGATGCTGTACGTGTTCCAGCTGCTGCAGTCGTTCGGCTACTACGGTTTCGGCTCGCTGGTGCCGATTGTGCTGGCGGCCAAGGGTTTCGGCCTCGTCAGCTCGCTGTCCTTCGCGGCGCTCACCTTCCTCGGCTATCCGATCGGCTCCGCGCTGTCCATCCCGATCATCGAACGGCTGGAACGCAAGTGGCTGATCGTCGCGAGCGCGGCGGCGATGGCGGTGTTCGGGCTGGCCTTCGGCTACGCCACCTCCGGCGTGCTGATCGCGGTGTTCGGGTTCTGCTACACCGCCGTCAGCAACGTGTTCTCCAACGCCTTCCACACTTATCAGGGCGAACTGTTCCCGACGTCGCTGCGCGGAACCGCGGCCGGTTCGGCCTACGCGCTGTCCCGGCTGGCGACGGCCGCGATGCCGTTCGTGCTGCTGCCGGTCCTGCATTCGGCGGGCGCGACGACGATGTTCGCCGTGGTCGCGGGTGCGATGGTGCTGCTGATGATCGACGTCGCGGTGCTCGGGCCGCGCACCACCGGCGAATCGCTGGAGACGATCGCGGCTAGAACTTCAAGGGCTTGACCGGCAGCTTCGCCGCGACGGCGTCCGAAATGGTCTGCAGCGGACCCGTTCCCGCGCTCTTCGGCACGGTCAGCGCCAGATAGACCGGCCGGTCGACCGCGTACCAGGTGGCCGAATCGCCCTGCTCGACCTGCAGCCACTGCACCTTGTTGACCACGCGCAGCGGCGAGGTCTGGGTGAGGTCCGGCGGGCGTTCGAGGCCGCAGCGCAGCACGACCGGATCCGGCTCGCCCCACGCGACGGTGGCCTTCGGCGCGGGCTCGGCGAGCGTGCGCGGCGACAGTTCCTTGCCGTTCGAGGTGAGCGTGGCCGGGACCCCCGCGATCAGCTTCGCGCAGTCCGGCGACCCGGCCTGCGGCGCGGGAACGGAAACGAGGGCGAGGGGCTGGTTCGGGTCGGGCTGTCCGGAGGAGCTCTTCGTCAGCGCGACGACCGCGACCGCGACCGCCAAAGCGGCCACGAGCAACGACGCGGTGACGAGGACGACCTTCGGCGGAGCCCCGGTGTCGGTGTCTGCCACCGCATCAGTGGACCACGCGTCAGAGGTGGACGACCGGGCAGGTCAGCGTGCGCGTGATCCCTTCCACGTTCTGCACGCGGGCGACGACGAGCTGGCCGAGCTGGTCCACTGTGTCCGCGGCGGCGCGCACGATCACGTCGTACGGGCCGGTGACGTCCTCGGAGCTGGTCACGCCCGGGACCCCGGCGATCTCCGCAGCCACCGCGGCCGCCTTGCCGACCTCGGTCTGGATGAGGATGTATGCGTGGACCACGGCGTGCCCTTTCGTCGGTTGCGAGTGAGTCGAGGTAGGAACGGTGTAGACGGTGTAGGGAACGTAGCGCCAGCCCTGGGAAAAACCTAGGGGATCCGATAGTCGGTGGCCGATCCGACACAGGCGAGGGAAACAGGAGGTGACCGGTGTCACCGGACGAGCACTCGGTGGCCGCGACAGGCGAGTTCGGCCTGATCCGGCGGGTCACCGAAGGACGCGAGCAGCCCGCGTCGACATTGCTGGGCCCCGGCGACGACGCGGCGGTTCTCGCCGCGCCGGACGGCCGCGTGGTCGTGACGACCGACGTGCTGGTGCACGGCGTGCATTTCCGGCTCGACTGGTCGAGCCCGGAACAGGCCGGGCGCAAGGCGGTCGCGGTGAATCTGTCCGACATCGCGGCGATGGGGGCGAAACCGACGTCGGTGGTCGTCGGGCTCGCGTGCCCGGCCGACACCCCGGCGCGGGTCGTGACCGAGATCATGGACGGGATGTGGGCCGAGGCGAAGACGGCGGGCATCGGGGTGTCCGGCGGCGATCTCGTGAGCGCGGACCAGCTCGTGATCAGCGTCACCGCATTGGGCGACCTCGAAGACCGCGAACCGGTGACCCGCTCCGGCGCGCGCCCCGGAGACGTGCTCGCGGTGTGCGGACGGCTCGGCTGGGCCGCCGCCGGGCTCGCGGTGCTGCGCCGCGGATTCCGGTCGCCGGTCGGAGTGGTGAACGCGCAGCGCTGCCCGGAACCGCCGTACGCGGCCGGTCCGCAGGCCGCGCTCGCCGGGGCGACGGCGATGATGGACGTCTCCGACGGCCTGCTCGCCGATCTCGCGCACCTGGCCGCGGCTTCCGAAGTCGGGCTCGACGTGCAGACCGCGTTGCTGGAAGTGTCGACGCGGCTGAAGGAAGTCGGCAGCGCGCTGGGCGCGGACCCGCTGCAGTGGGTGCTGACCGGCGGCGAGGACCACGCGCTGGTCGCGACGTTCCCGCCGTTCGACGACCTGCCCGAGGGCTGGCGCAAGATCGGCGTGGTCACCATGCCCGGCTCCGGGGTCACGGTGGACGGCAAGGAGTTCGACCAGCAAGGCGGCTGGGAGCACTGGCAGCAGTGACCCTTCATTAGGCTGATCTCGTGGACATCCGTGTCGTCGCCTTCGACCATCCCGACGCCGCCAAGCTGATGGCCGAGGTGCAGCTGGAGTACGTGCGCCGCTACGGCTCCGAGGACGAGACCCCGATGGACCCCGCGGAGTTCGCGCCGCCGCGGGGCCTGTTTCTGGTCGGGTATCTGGACAACTCGCCGGTGGCGTCCGGCGCGTGGCGCGCGCACGACGGTCCCGCGCCGACGTTCCGGCCCGGCGACGTCGAGCTGAAACGGATGTACGTGATCGAATCCGCGCGCGGCCGCGGGTTCGCCCGCGCGATGCTCGCCGAACTGGAACGCACCGCGGTCGCCGCCGGACGCCGTCGCGTCGTGCTGGAGACGGGCACCGAGCAGCCGGAGGCGATCGCCCTCTACCGTTCGTCGGGTTACGTAGAGATCCCGGCTTTCGGTTATTACGGCGACATGCCCGAAAGCCGGTACTACGGCAAGGATCTCGCGCACGACTGACCACTCTGATTCGGAGGCGGCTTTGGCCATCTACGCGCTCGGCGACCTGGTCCCGACCATCCACCCGGACGCCTACGTCCATCCCGACGCCACGGTGATCGGCGATGTCCGGATCGGACCGCGCGCGTCGGTCTGGCCGCAGACGGTGCTGCGCGGCGACCACGGGTACATCGAGATCGGCGAACGTTCGAACGTGCAGGACGGGTGCGTCGTCCACTGCACCGCGCGGCATCCGACGATCATCGGCCCGTCGTCGGCGGTCGGGCACGCGGTGCACATCGAGGGCGCGAAGATCGGCACCGGCTGCCTGATCGCGTCGGGTTCGGTGGTGCTGAACGGAAGCGTGATCGAGGACGGCGGCATGGTCGGCGCGGGCGCGGTGCTGTCCTATGATTCGACGGTCGGCACCGGCGAGATCGCGCTGGGGGTTCCGGCGAAAACGCGGCCGAACAAGTCGTTTTCGCAAGACCAGATCGCTTCGGTGGTGGATTCCTATGTCCGGCGCGGGGCCCGGTTCCGCGCCGAGTTGCGCAGGCTGGACCCGCCACAGTGACCTCGGGCACGTGCCGCTAGGCTCGCGGGCCGTGACTGGACGACCGCTGGACGAAATCGTCGAAGCCGGCTGGGCGAAGGCCCTTGAACCAGTGGCCCCGCAGGTATCCGCGATGGGGGAATTCCTCCGCGCCGAGATCGCCGCGGGCCGCACCTACCTCCCTGCGGGCGAGCACGTGCTGCGCGCGTTCAAGCAGCCGTTCGACGACGTCCGCGTGCTGATCGTGGGCCAGGACCCGTACCCGACGCCCGGGCACGCGGTCGGGCTGAGCTTCTCGGTGGCCCCGGACGTGCGGCCGATCCCGAAGAGCCTGATCAACATCTACCAGGAGTACTGCGAGGACCTCGGCCACCCGACGCCCGCCAACGGCGACCTGACCCCGTGGGCGGAGCAGGGCGTGCTGCTGCTGAACCGGTCGCTGACCGTGCAGCCGCACAAGTCGAACTCGCATCAGGGCAAGGGCTGGGAACAGGTCACCGAGCAGGCGATCAAGGCGCTCGCCGCGCGCGGCGGACCGTTGGTGGCGATCCTGTGGGGCCGCAACGCGCGGAACCTGCGGCCGATGCTCGGCGACGTCCCGTGCATCGAATCGGCGCACCCGAGCCCGCTCTCGGCGCGCAACGGGTTCTTCGGGTCGCGTCCGTTCAGCCGGGCGAACCAGCTGCTGACCCAGCAGGGCGCGGAACCGCTCGACTGGAAACTTCCCTGACGCGGCGTGTCCAGTTCCGGCGTCCGGCGCCGACCACCAGGGTAAGGAACGACTGAAACCCTGGAGGAACGCCATGACCGCCACCGTCACGTCCGCCGACGGCACCCCGATCGCCTTCGACACCTACGGCTCGGGTTCGCCGGTGCTGCTGGTCGGCGGTGCGGTGAACGACCGGACGACCGTCGCCGGACTCGCCGCGGTGCTGGCCGACGCCGGATTCACCGCGATCGCCTACGACCGGCGAGGCCGCGGCGACAGCGGCGACGCCCCGGTCTACGCCGTCGAGCGCGAAATCGACGACCTCGAGGTGCTGATCGAGGCCGTCGGCGGGTCAGCCGCGGTGTTCGGCCACTCGTCCGGCGCGATCCTGGCCCTGGAAGCGGCGGCGCGCGGCCTGCCGATCACGAAGGTGTCGGTGTACGAACCGCCGTTCATCGGCGACGACCGCCCGCGTCCCGCCGAAGACCTGGTCGACCGGGTGAGCGCCGCCCTCGCCGACGGCGATCGGGACGGCGCGGTCGAGCTGTTCCTGGTCGAGGGCACCGGGACCCCTTCGGAGATCGTGGACTCGATGAAGGCCGCGCCGGTGTGGGGCTGGTTCGTCGGACTGGCGCACACACTGCCCTACGACCTGACCGTCTGCGGCCGCGGCAACCACCTGCCGACGGACCGGCTGGCCGCGATCACCGTCCCGGTGCTGTCGCTGTCGGGCGGCGCGGGGGAGGCGTGGATGACGTCCTCTGCCAAGGCCGTTGCGGCTGCCGTCGCGCATGGGCGGTACGAGGAGATCCCGGGGCAGGACCACGGGGTGCTGAACGCGCCGGAGTCCCTGCGGAAGGTCCTTACTGACTTCCTGAGGTGACAAAAAAAGGGGCGGATGCCGAAGCACTCGCCCCTTGCTATGCCAGTGCCGTCGCAATACCCGATTGATGTCCGCGTGACCTGATCTTCAGGTCCGTGAGGGGAACCCTGAGGGACTCAGAGTCCCTCAGGGTTCCCCTCACGGACCGCGACCCCGTCGTCAACCTGGCTCGCCTTGCCTGCGGTTGCCTCGGAAGGCGTCTGAGCGCAGAAAAGTGGCGAGTGCTCCACGAGCACTCGCCACTCTCCGAAAGCTGCTGAACTCAGCCGCGCACGACCTTGCCGGCCTTGATGCACGAGGTGCAGGCGTTCAGGCGCTTGCGCTGGGACACGCCGACCTTCGCGTGCACAACCTGGATGTTCGGGTTCCACCGGCGGTTGGTACGCCGGTGGGAGTGCGAGACCGACTTGCCGAAGCCGGGTCCCTTGCCACAGACGTCGCACACGGCAGCCACGTCGAACTCCTCTGGATATGGGACAAAGAATGCGCGCCTGAACTTGCCAGGCAACTCGACCATAGTAACGAGTGGTCTCGGGGCCCTTGCCGCGGGGTCGTTACCCTCGCGGGGACCGGCTAGGAGGTTACGGGGTGCGGGTGCTGGACGCGGCGGCGGTGTCGGGCTGGGCGGCGGCTTCTGTGCGCAGTTTGGACAGGCTGCGCACGGCCATCGACGGAATCAACGTCTACCCGGTCGCGGACTCCGATACCGGCTCCAACCTGCTGTACACGATGACCGGCGCGCACGAGGCGCTCACCAGCGCGGAACCGGCCGACGCCGCCGAAGCGCTGGCTGTCCTGGCGCGCGGAGCCGTCGCGCACGCGCGGGGCAACTCGGGCGTGATCCTGTCGCAGGTCGTGCGGGGGATGGCCGACTGGGCCGCGAACGGCGAGGGCCTCGACGGTGCCGGTCTCGCCGCCGCGTTCGGGCACGCGGACCAGGTCGCCACGGGCGCGGTCAGCAGGCCGGTCGCCGGGACGATGCTGACTGTCCTGCACGCCGTGGCCGCCTCTGTCCGCGGGACGACGCGGACGTTGTCCGAGGTCGCGCGCGAGGTCGTCGCCGTGGCCGCGGCGGCGCTGGAGGAGACGCCCAAGCAGCTGCCCGCGCTGGCCAAGGCCGGAGTCGTCGACGCCGGGGGGCGCGGCCTGGTCGCGGTCCTCGACGCGCTGGCCGGCGTGATCACCGGCGAAACCGAGGAACCCGGGCACGACCTGCGGGCCGTCGCTTCGCTGCCCGAGCAGGTGCCGTACGCGTGGGAGGTCATGTACTTGCTGGACGAGGTCGACGAGGCCCGGCTGCCGGCGTTGCGGAAGGAACTGAGCGGGTTCGGCGACAGCGTCACTGTGGCGGGCGACGGGTCGGGCAGCCACGCCGTGCACGTCCATTGCGCGGACATCGGCGCGGCCATCGAGGCCGGGCTGCAGCTGGGCAGGCCGCGGCGGATCCGGGTCGAACCGCTGCTCACGCCGACGCCGATAGAACCTGGTGGCGGGATCGACCGGTCGGTGGTCGCGGTGGTGCGCGGCGGCGGGCTCGCCGAACTGCTGCGGGCGGAGGGCCTCGCCGTGCTGGCGGTGCCGGACGGCGAACTGCCCAGCGTCGAGGACATGATCGGGCTGTTCAACGAGGCGGCCGGGCAGCACCTGAGCGTGCTGCCGGGCGGGCCGGACCTCACCGCGGCAGCCGACACCGCGGCCGGACATCCGATGGCGGGCGAGCGCGACGTCGTGGTGATCCCGTGCTCGTCGCCGGTGCAGGTGCTGGCCGCGCTCGCGGTGCACGACGGCGAGCGCCGGGTCAACGACGACGTCGTCGCGATGGCCGAGGCGGCGGGCGCGACCAGGCGTGGCGAGCTGCGGATCGCCCGCGAAGAGTCGCTAACCTGGGTGGGCCGGGCCCAGTCCGGCGACGTGATCGGTCTGGTCGACGACGAGGTGGTGCTGATCGAACCCGCCCCGGCGTCGGCGACGAATCTCGTCGCGGCCGCGGTCAGCGTGCTCAACCGGATGCTGGCGCTCGGCGGCGAGCTGGTCACCGTCCTGAGCGGGGCGGACGCTCCGCCGAGGGTGGCCGCGGAGCTCGCCGAGCAACTGCGGCTGGAGCACCCTGAGGTGGAGTTGACGAGTTACGCCGGCGGTCAAAGCGACGCTGTGCTGCTGATGGGGGTCGAATAATCATGGCCGGGCTTCGCGACAAGCTCCCGCTGCTGCTGGGCGCGAAAACGGCGAAAGCGCTCTCGAGTTCGCTCGACATCGAGACGGTTTCCGATCTGCTGCGCCACTATCCGCGCCGCTACGCCGAACGCGGCGAGCTGACCGACATCGCCGGGCTGGAGCTCGGCGAGCACGCGACCGTGCTGGCGCGGATCGAGAAGATCAGCAAGCGCCGGATGAAATCCCGCAACGGCACCATCCTCGACATGGTGATCACCGACGGCAAGCGACGGCTCGCGTGCGCGTTCTTCAACCAGGCGTGGCGCGAGAAGGACCTGGCCCCCGGCAAGACCGGGCTGTTCGCGGGCAAGGTCACCGCGTTCCGGGACACGCTGCAGCTGGCCAACCCGGAGTACGAACTGCTCGACGCCGAACGCGAGGCCGAGGCGGTCGACAACTTCCTCGCCGAGATCATCCCGGTCTACCCGGCGGCGCAAGGCATGCCGACCTGGTCGATCGCCAAATGCGTGCGGCAGGTGCTGGACGTGCTGGAGGTCGGCGACGACCCGATGCCCGACGAACTGCTCAAGCGGCACGGGCTGCCCGGCCTCGAGCGGGCGTTGCGCGGCATCCACCGGCCGGAGGACTGGGCGCACCTGGAGTCGTCGCGGCACCGGCTCAAGTGGGACGAAGCGATGGCCGTGCAGCTGATTTTCGCGCAGCGGCGGCATTCCGCGGTGTCGCGTCCGGCGAAGGCGAGCCCGCACCTCGACGGCGGCCTGCTCGACGCGTTCGACAAGCGGCTGCCCTTCGACCTGACCGCGGGCCAGCGTGCGATCGGTGACGAGATCGCCGCCGACATGTCGTCCGAGCACCCGATGAACCGGTTGCTGCAGGGCGAAGTCGGTTCCGGCAAGACGGTGGTCGCGCTGCGGGCGATGCTGCAGGCCGTCGACTCCGGACGGCAGGCGGCGATGCTCGCGCCGACCGAGGTTTTGGCCGCACAGCACGCCCGCTCGCTGCGCGAAATGCTCGGTGACATCGGGATGGCGGGCGAGCTTGGCGCGGCGGAGAACGCCACCCGGATCACGCTGCTCACCGGGTCGATGGGCGCGAAGGAACGCAAGAAAGCGTTGCTGGAGACGGTAAGCGGCGAGGCGGGCATCGTCGTCGGCACGCACGCGCTGATCCAGGACACCGTGCAGTTCGCCGACCTCGGGCTCGTGGTCGTGGACGAACAGCACCGGTTCGGCGTGGAGCAGCGGGACGCGCTGCGCTCGCGCGGTGCCGATTCGACGAGCCCGCACGTGCTGGTCATGACGGCGACGCCGATCCCGCGCACGGTCGCCATGACGGTCTACGGCGACCTGGAAATCTCGGCGCTGCGCGAAATGCCGGTCGGCCGCTCGCCGATCAAGACGACGGTCGTGCCGGTCGCGGAGAAGCCCGCCTGGTTCGACCGGGTGTGGCAGCGGGTCAGCGAGGAAGTCGGCAAGGGACACCAGGCGTACGTCGTGTGCCCGCGGATCGGCGACGAGCCGCCGTCGGACAAGAGCGACAAACGGCCGCCGCTCGCGGTGCTGGACGTCGCGCCGGATCTCGCCAACGGTGCGTTGAAGGGCTTGAAGATCGCCGCCCTGCACGGCCGGATGCCGACCGACGAGAAGGACGCCGTCATGCAGGCGTTCGGCGCGGGGAAGGTCGAGGTCCTGGTCGCGACGACCGTGGTCGAGGTCGGCGTGAACGTCCCCAACGCGACGGCGATGGTCATCCTCGACGCCGACCGCTTCGGCGTGAGCCAGCTGCACCAGCTGCGCGGCCGCGTCGGGCGGGGGAGCGTGCCCGGATTGTGCTTGCTGGTCACGGAAACCCTGGACGGGACTTCCACCCGCGAACGGCTGGCGGCCGTCGAGTCCACCACGGACGGTTTCGAACTGTCCCGGTTGGACTTGGAACTGCGCCGCGAGGGCGACATCCTCGGTGCGGCGCAGTCGGGCAAGCGGTCTGGGCTGAAGCTGTTGTCGTTGCTGCGCGACGAGGACGTGATCACCGAGGCGCGGGAGCAGGCCCAGGAGATCGTGACGGGCGATCCGGAGCTGGCCTCGCTGCCGGGGCTGGCGCAGATGGTGGCCGACGTGGTCGATCTGGAGCGGGCGGAGTACCTGGAGAAGAGCTGACCCGGTTCGCGGCGGTGGGGCCGGGAGTTCCGGCCCCACCGCTCCCGCTTCGCTTGGTCAGCCGGGGCCGTAGAGGTCGTCGTCCGAGTCGTAGTCGTGCTTTCGCTTGCTGGACCTGCCGCTGTAGGTGCCGCTGCCGCCATAGGTGCCGCTGTAGCTGCCCGAGTGACTGCTGCTGCCGTGCGCGCCGCCGGAGTGACTGCTGGTGCTGGGTCCGTAGACGTATTGGGTGCCGTTGCGGCCGCTGCTGTAGCTGCTGCTCGGGTAGTGGCTGCTGTAGCTGGTGCTCGGGTAGTGGCTGCTGCTGCTGGGGTAATAGCTGCTGCTAGGGCGACTGCTGCTGTAGCCGCCGCTCGGATAGTAGCTACTGCTGCTGTGGCGACTGCTGCTGCCGCTGGGATAGGGATAACCGCTGCTGTAGTGGCTGCTGCTGGACGGGTGGACGGTCTGGATGTACGGAGCCGAACTCGACGACGACCCCGCGTGCCCGCTGCTGGAGCTGTAGTGCCCGCTCCCGCCGGAGTATCCGCCGCCGCTGTATCCGCCGCTCGAGCTGCTCGGCTTGATCTCCTTCCGCCAGTCCGCGACTGGGTTGCCGCGGTAGCTGGAGCTGCTCTCGTCCCACCACTGCCGGTTGCCGCCGTTGGAGGGGGTCGCGTCCCGGTATCGCGGCTCCTTGCCGCCGCTGGCGTTCGAATCGCCGCGCTTTTCGAGCCAGCCGAAGGCGTTGGGGTCGGAGTTGTGCGCCTTGTTGTCCGGATAGGTGCTCTTGTAGCCCTCTTTGTTCCAGTGCGAGCTTGCCGAGGGATTGTGCCCCATGACGAGGTTGCTGTGGCCCTTGACGATCCCGGTCGGGTTGCCCTGGTAGTCCTTGGTGTAGTAGCTCCGGTTCGGGTCCATGTACCACTTGGTGTCCTCGCCCCGCTTCTTGAAGGACGGCGGCGGGGACACCGCGTTGCGCTCGAAGATCGGCCGCATCGCCTTGCTGCTGTGGGACAGGTTGGTGTATCCGTAGGCGCCTCGCCGGTCCTTCTTGCCGGATTTCTTGTGCTCCACGTAAACGCTCCCGCCCGGGGACTGCTTGCGCGAGCGGCCGGCGGGGTCCGGGGTGAGGCTCGGCCCGCGGTCGTACGGGTCGGGGCTGGGGCTGCGCGAGCAGCTGCCGCCGGCGAGGCCGAGCGGGTCGACCAGGACGTGCGGGTTGCTGACGTAGGCGTGCGGGTCCGGTCCGCCGGCCAGCCCGATCGGGTCCGGGCTGACGTAGCGGGCGAGCGCCGGGTCGTAGTAGCGGTGCAGGTTGTAGTGCAGGCCGGTCTCCGCGTCGAAGTACTGGCCTTGAAAGCGCAGCGGGATGCCGGTTTCCCCGGCCGCGTCGACCACCAGGCCGAACAGGCTGGTGCGGGCGTGCCAGACGATCTCGCCCTGGTCGTCGAGCAGTTCGGTCGGCGTTCCGGAGGGTTCGGCGACGATGGCGAAGAACTGCGCGTCGATCTTGTCCTGCGAGTCTTTCGAGACCGGGCGGCGGCGCTGCAGCAGCGGCCGGAAGCTGTCGAGTTCGTAGTCCCACACGGTCGTTTCGGAAGCGCCGTCGACGGAACGGGTTTCCTCGACCAGAGTGTCGCCGTCCCAGACGAAGTCGACGCGTTCGAGCGAGGTGTTCCCGTCGGCGGCGAAGTGCTCCTTGCGGATCCGGCGGCCGATCGGGTCGTAGGCGTAGCGCCACGAGGTGCCGTTCGGGACCTCGACCGCGACCAGCCGCTCGAGCGGACCCCAGGTGTACTCCCAGGTCCGCCCGTCCTCGTGCTGGCGGGTGCGCATCCGGCCGGCGTCGTCGTAGGTGTAGCGGACGCCGCCCGCCTCGGTGATCACCGAAGCCGGGCCCGCGCGCCTGCCGAGCCGGTCCTCCTCTTCCGGCGCGGGCCAGGCGGCGTCGACGAGCCGCCCGGTCGCGTCGTAGGCGTACTGCTCGCTCCAGCCCTCCGCGCGGACCGAGGTGACCCGGCCGCGGACGTCGAGGGTGAACCAGCGCGAGCCGGACGTCTGGTCGTCGATCCGGGCGGGCAGCCCGTCGGGGCGGTAGTGGTAGCGCCGGTCGCGGCCCAGTTCGCCGGACGCGGCCTGCACGGCCTGCCCGGAGAGCTGCCCGGCGGGGTCCCAGGCGCGCAGGATCGCCGCGCCCTTGCCGAATGTGCGCCGGACCTCGCGGCCCGCCGGGTCGTACTCGAAGCGCGTGGTCCGGCCCGAGGCGTGCATCGCGGCGAGTTCGCCGGCTTCGCTGTACTCCCACACGCTTTCCGCCCCGGACGGCGTCCGCCGCCGGACCAGATTGCCCGCGTTGTCGTACTCGGAACGGAGAGTGCGCCCGTTGACCGTCTCGGCGATCACGCGACCGGCCGCGTCCCGCGTGTACTCGACGCGGGTGGTCCCGTCGTCGACCGCGGCGAGCTGGCCGAGGACGTCGTGCTCGAACCGGGTGCGCACGGTCCCGGACGGCCCTTCGACGACCTCCTCCACGAGGTTGCCGCGCAGGTCGCGGCTCATGGTCACGACGTCGCCGGACTGGCTGCGGATCTCGGTGAGCTCGCCCGCCGCGTTGTAGCGGTAGGTCGAGGCCGCGCCGCCGAAATCGGTTTCGCGGACGAGGTTTCCGGCCGGGTCGTACTCGTAGCGCCAGACCTGGCCGTGCTCGTTGGTGACGCCGGTCAGCCGCAGTTCGGTGTCGTAGGAGTATTCGAGCCGGGTGCCGTCGGGCCGGATCTCGGCCGAGATCAGGTCGAAGTGCGTCACTTCCTGCTGGGTGATCGCGGAGGACGCGTCGGCGTGCAGGCGGTTGTTGCCCTCGCCGTCGTAATGCCATTCGTCCGTCGACCCGTCCGCGCGGCGGTGCCAGGCGAGCGAACCGTTGACGGTGTAACCGAATTCCTCGACCGCGCCGGTCGGGTCGACGGTCGAGGAGAGCCTGCCGAAACAGTCGTAGCGGTACGCAGTCGTCGCGCCGTGCGGGTCGGTCACCGTGATCGGGTTGCCCGCGTCGTCGGACACCACGGTCAGCTTCACGCCCGCCGGATCGGTGACCGACGCGAGGTGGCCCCACTCGTCGTAGGTGTAGACGGTGGCGCCGCCGCCGGGTTCGACGAACCGGGTCACGTTGCCGCGTTCGTCGTATTCCCAACGGGTTTCGACTCCCGGAGCTTCGACCAGGTGCACCGGCTTGCCGAACTCGTCGCGTTCGACGGACCATTCCGTGCCGTCGGGCCGGTGCATGCCGATCAGGTTGTTCAGCCCGTCGTAGCGGTAGCGCTGCGTCCGGCCGAGTTCGTCGGTCTCGCTGAGCAGCCGGTCGCGGGAGTCCCATTCGTAGCTGCGCGAGGCGCCGAGCGCGTTGACCTCACGGAGGAGCTGACCGGATTCGTTGAGGTGGAAGGCGGTGCGGTGGCCGAGCGAATCGACGACGTGGGTGACCAGGTTGACCAGGTCGTACTCCATCGTAACGGTGAGGCAGTCGCCCGAGCCCTCGGTGCGCACGACCCGGCCGGTCTCGTCGTAGTGGAAGCGGTACCACTCGCCGTTGCGGTCGGACCACGCCTCGATCCGGCCCGCGCGGTCGTAGACGTACCGGAACGGGAGCCCGGATTCGTTGGTGACCTCGGTGAGGTTGCCGTTGACGTAGCCGTAGCGGACCAGTTGCACCTCGGTGCCGTCGCCGGTGACCGTCGACAGCCCGGTGACGAGCCCGTCCTCGGTGGCGATGTTGATCCGGTAGCCGCCGCTGTGCCGGATCGCGACCGGCGTGCCGCGCGGGTCGCGCTCGAAGTAGATGTGCTCGTCGTTGCGGTCGGCGATCGAGCGGATCGGCCGGATCTGCTGGCTGCCGCGCTCGAAGGTGAGGATCCGCTGCCGCTCCCGGTCTTCGAGGACGAACCCGCCGCCGGGCTCCTGGGCGAGAAACCGCGCGGGCCCGTGCTCGGCGGCCACCCATTCTTCGCCGTGCGGACGCGGGAAGACCTGGACGATGCCGTCGGAGGCGGCGAACCACACCTGGTCGTCGTACACCTCGACGCGTTCGTCCAAAGTGGACACCCAGGCTCCGCCGAGCCAGCCGCCCGCGCGGAACGCGGAGAAGTGCGCGCGCTCGAAGACCATCGGCAGCGCGCTGCGGAACGCCGCGTCGGTCTCGGTCATCACCATCTGCCCGCTCGCGACGTCGATCGGGTCGCCGGTGGTGCAGATATTGTCGATGGAGCGCGAGTTCTCGCCCTGTTTGTCCAGCGACCGGGCCCCGCCCTGCCCGCCGCGGGCCCCCGCCGCCGACGTGTGCCCGTCCGTCCCGCCCGGCCCGCCGTGGGGGGTGCCTTCCTGGTCCAGGCCCCGCTCGTTCTGGTGAGGTCCGCCGCCGTGCTCTCCGGACGGGTGCGTGGTCCCGCTGTGGTCGCCGGACGCTGTGGTGCTCTCGTCTTTGGAGACGGACCTGGACTTGGTGTTGATGTCCTTGGGCTTCGGTGCCGGGGCGCTCTTGCCGCTCTTGAGCCCCTTCAGCGCCTTCCCGGCGTCCTCGAACAGCGTCCCGGCCTTCTTCAGCAGCGGGATCAGCGATTTGAGCGCCTTGACCAGCTTCGAGGTCACCTTGGCGATGGTCGAGGTGGTCTTCGCGACGGCCGTGACGACCTGCGGGACCACCCACGCCATCCCGATCCCGATCCCGAGCGTGAACACCACCTGCAACGCCCACGAGATCAGGTGCCCGACCAGATCCGCGATCGTGTCCCGCACCAGCGACCGGACCGCCGCCACGATCTCGCCCGCGGTCTTGACGCCGCTCGCCGCGCCCTCGCTGCCCTTCTGCGCACTGCCGATCAGCGCGGAGGTGTCTTCGGCCTTCTTGCGGTAGGTGTCGGCCGCTTCGCCTTGCCAGTCCTGGAGATCCTTCTTGACCAGCTGGGTCAGTTCAGTCGAAACGCTCTCGAGCTCTTTGGCGACATTTGTCCAGGTCTCCGCCTGCGAGTGGATCTCGTCCGCCTTGCCGGTGAGCGCGTCGAGCGCCTCCTTGAGCGGCCCGACATGCTCCATCAACCACCCGACGCCCGCGGCGAAAATCGCGCCGAACGGATCCATCACCGCGGTGAGCACGTCGAGCGCGGTCCCCACCGCCCCGATCGCGACGGCCGCCCAGTTCTTGCTCTCGATCGCGGTCTTGAGGCCGGTCGCGTCCTCCAGCAGAGGAATCCCGGACATCGCGGTCGTGGAGTCCTTCACCGGCGCGATCAACGGGTTGGTCATCGGTTTGTCCCATTTCCTGGTACGCGCGGGCATGACGAAGAGCGGAGCCTGATCCGCCAATCTGCCGAGGCTATCGGCTGGCCGCCCAGGGGGCCGCCGGGGCGCGGCGGTGATGCCTGAAGTCCCGGAACCCTTGCCCGAACACACTCGCCCGCTCCGGGTCGCCTTTCGACGCCTTTGCCCGTCTCCGCGCCGTCGACTGTCCTTTGTGGCCACTTCGGTAAACCGCATGCGCCCTCGCGGGCTGGTGTGCTGAACTGCCAGCGGTTGATTCGTCGCCGAACCGCTGGAGGAATGGTGCCCGAACTCGCGATCCGCCCCGCGACCCCGGAGGACGCGCCCGGCATAGCGGCGGTCCACGTAGGCTCCTGGCAAGCGGCCTACGCGGGCTTGCTCCCGGACGAGTTCCTGTCCGGCCTGTCGATCGAGACACGGGAACAGTTCTGGGCTTCGAACCTGGCAGACACCTCCCGCCGACACACCGTCCTGGCAGCAAGCACCGCTGAGTCGATCACCGGTTTCGCGGTGTTCGGCCCCAGTCGCGACGGCGACGCCACCCCGCAGACCGGCGAATTGTCGTCGATCTACCTCCTGCCGTCAGAATGGGGCCAGGGGATGGGGCGGGCGCTGCACGAGGAGTGCGTACGAGCCCTGTCGACCCAGTTCGAGACGGCGACGCTGTGGGTGCTGTCGACGAACACCCGGGCGCGGACGTTCTATGAGCGAGCCGGGTGGGTCATGGACGGAAAGACCAAGGTAGAGACGATGTCCGAGGGGGCGGTGACCTTGGAGGAGGTCCGGTACCGGTTGTTGTTGGGGGATTAGGCCGCGTTGCCGCCATGCCGCCATGCCGCGTTGCCGCCAACGCGCTCGTGTATCCGCAGGTCGCCACTGAGCGGCGACTGCCTGCTCAACCTAGGCCCGGCCGGGCATTCGCCGTTTCGCGGTGAGTGGCGAGCTGGCTTGGCTCGGCTGTCGTCGTTTGGCGGGGAGTGGCGAGCTGGCTTGTCTGCGGGCTTTGCTCCGCTGTCGTCGTTTGGCGGTGAGTGCCGAGCTGGCTTGTCTGCGGGCTTTGCTCCGCTGTCGTCGTTTGGCGGTGAGTGGCGAGCTGGCTTGTCTGCTGGCTTGGCTCGGCTGTCGTCGTTTGGCGGTGAGTGGCGAGCTGGCTTGTCTGCTGGCTGAGCTCCGCTGGACCCTGTCATGATTTCCGTGTAAGCCACGGATGGTTTCTTCTTTTATTCTAGTG
>NZ_JBHRWI010000031.1:0-66917 GCF_042647905.1 Amycolatopsis halotolerans | reverse complement strand
CCGTCAGCGACCCGATCTTGGTCCATCCGCGGCTTACACGGTTGTCATGACACGGCCGACGGCCGCTCCTTTCCTGCGGTTACGTCTGATCACTGTCTTGACCGTGTAGGAGCTGGAGGCGATGACAGCGACCGCTAGAGCGATCTCCTCTGCTGCGCGGTCAGCGACGGCAAAACTGACGACCGCTGCGGTGCCCGTTACGAGGACGGTTACGACGGAGGGCTCTCGGGCGTGCTCTATGCCCTTCTGGGCTTGTGGAATCGACGTGGTGGACAGATTTTCGGCGATCGCGGGCCAGCCTTGGTGGTCTCTTACCGGCAGGTTCTCGTCGGCCGAGCACTGCTTCGTCTGCGAGAAGAACGAAATCCGCGTACGCCCGGGTTTCGTTTCGACGGTATGCCGTGTCCGGATCGGCACCTCCGGCCGCGCACCCTCGCCAGCGCGAGATCATCAGCCGAATTTCCACGCTCGCACCGGGTTAGCCCGTACTTCACGATCCGGATCCGGCCGCCAAACCAGCCTCACCGTCAAGAACTCCGCGGGAACACAGCTGTTGCAGACCAGCTACAGCTACACCCGCACCGGCGGCGCGGACTCCGACCAGATGCAGTCGAAAACCGACGCCACTGGCACCACCGCCTACACCTACGACTCCCTGCAACGCCTCAAGACCGCAGGCTCAACTAACTATGCCTACGACAACGCCGGCAACCTCACCGGGTCGAGCAATCCCAGCGAAACCAACAACTACAGCGACACCAATCAGTTCGTCTCCGGCAGCGACGCCGCCGGCAACACCTTCACCGCCAGCTACGACACCCTCGACCAAACCCAACCCCGCCAGTTCACCTACACCACCAGCAGTGCAACCACCACCGACCGCTTCACCACCACCGCACTCGGCATGACCCAAGCCGTGCACAACGGGGCGCGCACTAGCCTCGCTCGAGACCCTAAGGGCGCGATCGTCACCGAGAAAACCGGTGCGGGGGCGCGCTACAACGTCGTCACCGACTACCAAGGCAGCGTCGTCGCCCTCATCTCCACCACCGGCACCGTCGCCGCGACCTACCGCTACGACCCCTACGGCGGCAACACCGCCACCGGACCCAACGCCGCAGACAACCCGATCCACTACCTCGGCCAATACCAGTACGGTGTCGACATGCTGCTCGGCTACCGCTGGTACTTCCCCGGCTGGGGCCGATTCCTCACCCCCGACCCCACCGGACAAGAAACCAACCACTACGCCTACGCACAGAACGACCCCATCAACCACACCGATCCTACCGGGGCGAAGGCGGCACTGAACGGGTGTGCGGCGGCAGTATTCGGGGTGGCCCTTGTCGGTATCGGTCTGATAGGAGGGGCTGTGGGACTGGCTGCGGAATTTATTGCAGAGGACACACTAGGGGTTGGCTTGTCGATCGTTGGCTTGGCAGGTGCAGGTGCGGGCGGCTTGACCATAGATAGTTCGGGATGCTGATGACAACTACGGCTCTAGTCGGAATAATAGTATTGATAGTCTCGATACTGCTATCGTCGATCGCGATAGTACGAAGCATGCGAAAGAGAAAAAATCGGTAAAGGCACCGTTAGTATGATCGGGTCGCTTAAGGAGGCGGCCCGATCATATTTTGGTCGCTGCCTTCTGTTCGGCAGGTTCGTCGAAGGCGTGGGCGGCGAGCCATGAAGGTCGCTGGCGTGTACAAGCGGTGCGGGCACCGGGACAGTGCGGGAAATCCGCTGGGAGGCCGGTGCCGAGGGTTGTCGGCGCGAGAGCACGGGAGTTGGTATTTCCGAGTGGGGATGCCGCCGCGGTCGGACGAGTAGAGGCGGCGGGTTCTCGCCGCGGCGGGCGGCGCGGAAGGCCCGCGCCTGTCTGTGAGATCCCGGCGGGCGAGAGTTGTCGCTCGCGGTGCTCACGGTTGGGCAGTGGCTGCGGCTGTGGCTGGACGCGCGGGTTGGGCCGGGCGCTTCGCCGTTGGGCGGCTACCGCCAGCACGTCCGCGGGTACCTGTCCCGTATGTGGGCGACTGGCTGCTCGGGGGAGTCGAGTAGGGGTGACATGCTGCGCATCGAAGATATTTTGTCTGCCTGAGCTGCGTCAACGCGCACCGTAGTGATGTTGTAAAAGCGTGTGGTGGCTGCGGTGCGTCGGATCACTGATCCTGCTCCGGGTGGGCTTGGGATTGGTCAGCGTTCGGTGACGGTGTCGACGGTGGGTTTGGCTCCGGCGATTCGGAAGTTGGCGGACGAGCGGATGCAGGTTCGTTTGGCGGTGTCGTTGCATACGCCGGATGACGAGCTGCGGGACACGTTGGTGCCGGTGAACAATCGTTGGTCGGTGGACGAGGTGCTGTCTGCTGCCCGGTATTACGCGGATACTTCCGGCCGCCGTGTCTCGATCGAGTATGCGTTGATTCGCGATATCAATGACCAGCCGTGGCGGGCCGAGCTGCTGGCGAAGCGGCTGCGGAAGCACTTGGGCCAATTGGTGCACGTCAATGTCATTCCGTTGAACCCGACGCCGGGCAGCAAGTGGGATGCGTCGCCGAAGCAGGTGGAGCGTGAGTTCGTGCGGCTGGTGAACGCTGGCGGGGTGGCGTGCACGGTGCGGGACACGCGCGGTCAGGACATTGCGGCGGCGTGTGGCCAGTTGGCTGCTGAAGGCTGAGTTGTTCGTTTCGATGACGCAAGCCGGCGCGCGACCCGCGCGCGAGTCAACACTCCGCGCCGTCTCCCAGGTCGCGCATCAGGTAGACAGCGCCGGAGTACTCCTCGCCGTTCGCGATTTCCTCAGCACCGCGCCAGTACCGCACGAAC
The DNA here is from genome assembly GCF_042647905.1 of Amycolatopsis halotolerans. Classification (NCBI taxonomy): domain Bacteria; kingdom Bacillati; phylum Actinomycetota; class Actinomycetes; order Pseudonocardiales; family Pseudonocardiaceae; genus Amycolatopsis; species Amycolatopsis halotolerans. The sequence continues at coordinate 64,091 of NZ_JBHRWI010000031.1, read as the reverse complement.
GCGTGATCGACCGCAGGCACGCCCGGCACCGGAAACCGGTGCTCCTCCGTGTCCAGCTCCGATTCCCGCACGACGCTTGAACGAAGGAAATACAACGACGGCGGTTCCTTGTCGTGCAAGGACGTGGTGAGAAACTCCCAACCGTGTTCCCAGTCAACGGACAGGGGCACTGTCTCACGAATCTTCAACGCTGCGATCACTCCGACGGTCATGCCGCGAACTTCCGCGGTTTTCAGCGCGTCGACGGCCAAGTCGAGCAACTCCAGCCAGGGCGCGGGGACCTCGGTGCCGGGAGGGCTCTTCCAATCGTCCATGCCAAGTTCGTCGAAATGCACGGAACGGACCAGATCGCTCGCGCCCGCGGCGGTGGTCAGCCAAGCGACCGCTGCCTTCTTCACGCGTCCGACGGAAGTTTCCATCCGCACTCCTTAAGCCACTTCTTCTGGGCGTTGGTCAGTCTGCCGGGGTACCCGAGGGGCCTTTATGTTTCCAGGTTCCGTCTTTGTTCAGCGCGCTGCCGTCGGACAAGTGGGCGTGCGTGTGCTCATTGGCGACTTTTCCTTGTCGATCCGGGTGATGCCGCTCGGCGCGGCCGGTGGCGATCTTCTTGTTCATGGCAGAGCTTGGCCAGCCACCGCGTGAGCACCAGGGCTCGGGGGAGAGAGTCTGCTGCGGCGGAACCCCTGCACCCGGATAATAGATGTTCGCTCATCGGCATTACCGGAGACACCTCTCCGCTGAACCGAGCGCAGCCTGTTGTCACGGAGAAACGCAGTCGCAATTGGCCGACAAACCACGGTGACGTTCATGTACGTGCTGATGCGTGCGTTCGAAGTGGAGTACACCGCGGCGCGGTGGCGGGAGTTCCATGGCGGTCAACGGTCGATGTTCGGACTGGACTCCGACGCGGTCCGGCCGGAGAACGGGTCCAGTGAGCTGCCGACGCCGGGGAGCCGGTCAGGGAGGCGGGCAGGCCGCGGTAGTCCGTTGGTTTCGATGTTGTAGACGGGGGTGGGTGAGCCGCTGGCGAACTATCGGAAGGTAGTCAACTCGGTATGGAGCATCACTGAGCCTGCGCCGTCGGGGTTGGGGATTGGTCAGCGTTCGGTGACGGTGTCGTTGCATACTCCGGATGACGAACTGCGGGACACGTTGGTGCCGGTGGACAACCGGTGGACGAGGTGCTCTCCGCGGCCCGGTATTACGCGGACACTTCCGGCCGTCGCGTGTCGATCGAGTAAGGCGAGGCGCCTCCAGACCGTCCGACCTCCGCTTCATTCCGAGCGTCGTGTCGTGTGCGTCGGCGCAGCACAAGAGGATGTTTGTCGGCGATGACGTCAGCCGATGGGGGCATCGTCGAGGCGGGACGCGGCGCTGGGGAACAGGGTAGCGGCGTTACGGCCGATGTCCTGGCGTTGCCGCGGCGTCAGGACATCGGATTCGAGCAGGGATTTCCGGCTGGCTTCGATGGTCTCCTCGGTGCTGCAAGGCACACCGGAGTCCGAGCCGTAGACGAGGTGGTCCGGCGTGGTCATCGAGAGCGCCGCCGCCAGGCAGGACGGAAACCCGGTCGACGCGGTGTCGAGATAGAGCCGTCGCAACTGGACGCGGATTTCGTCGGTGCTCAGGCCGTTCGGGTTGGGGACCCAGGGCTGGGCGCCGAGCAGGCCGAGCCGGCCCGACATGGCGGGCAATGCGCCCCCGCCGCCGCAGTGGGCGACGATCAGCTTTGCGTGCGGGTATTTGCGGAACACGCCCGCGTACAGCATGTCGACAATCGTCCGCGTGGTCTCGAAACCGACCTCCAGCAACGGAGCCGGCCGGCCCTGCACGCCGTCGGCGTAAGCGTCGGGGTGCGCGAACACCGTGGCGCCACGGCGATCGATCTCCGCCCACATCGGTTCCAGGCTCGGGTCGCCGAGGTACACGCCGTTGCGTCGGCAGGTCACCGCGAAGCCGTCCGCACCCAGTTCCGCCGCTCGGTCGAGTTCGGCCATCGTCGCGGCTATGTCGTCGGTGGGCAGGGCGGCGAGCAGGCCGAAGCGGTCAGGGTAGCGCCGCACCAGGCTCGCCCCGTAGTCGTTGGATGCCAGCAGTGCCTCGGTCGTGGTGGGCTGGTTGCTCAGCATCTGCATGCCGATGCCGCTCCGGTCCATCTGCTCAAGCGTCCGCTCGACGGTCCAGTGGTACGGCTCCGGGGCCAGGAAACAGGCGTCGCGCATCGACCGCCAGGTCGCCTCCCGCTGTTCGGAGGTGGTCGGCGGGGTGTAGTGGGCATGGACGTCGATCCAGGCATCGGGCATGGTGCCAGCCTGCGCGCCCCAGCGCCCCAAAGGAACCGAATACGCTCCATGCCCGCCATAGGCTCGGTCTATGCCCTTCGAGAACCAGTTGCACGGCCTCGACAACAATCATCTGTACGCGCTTCACGGGCTGCTGACCGAGCGAACCGTCACCGGCGCTGCCGCCCGGCTCTCGCGCACACAGCCGACACTGTCCGCCGCGCTGGCCAAGCTGCGCCGTCACTTCGGCGACGAACTGCTCACCCGCGTCGGCAACCACTACCAGCTCACCCCGTTCGCCGAACAGGTGCGGCCGTTGGTGAGCGTCGCGGTCGCCGCGGTCGAGCGGGTGTTCTCGGCGCAGTCGGAGTTCGACCCGGCGGGTTCCGGCCGCGTGTTCACGATCGTGTCCTCGGACTACGGGACGAGCGTCGCCGGCGCCCGGCTCGTCGCGCTGCTCGAAGAACGCGCGCCGAACGTGAGTGTCCGCTTCAGCCCGGTCACCGCCGAGGCGCTCGGCCGCGACGGGGAGTTCTTCCGCACGGTGGACGGGATCTTCATGCCGCACGGCTACCTGGACCTGCCGCGCTCGCTGGACCTGTTCCGCGACCGCTGGATCTGCGTGGTCGCGGCCGACAATCCGGACGTCGGCGAGCACCTGACGATGACGGACCTGTCGCGGCTTCCGTGGGTCACCACGTTCCAGGACCCGCTCGGGAGAGCGCCCGCGTGGCGGCAGATGGAACTGCTGGGGATCGCGCCGCGGGTCTGCGCGACCGCCGATTCGTTCCTGGCGATGCCGCATCTGGTCCGCAGCGGCGGCGCGATCGCGTTCATGCAGCAGCGGCTGGCCAGGGAACTCGCGGGGGCGCTCGGCGTGCGGATCGTCGATGTGCCGTTCGATGCGGTGCCGATCGTCGAGGCGTTCTGGTGGCATCCGATGCACGACGCGGACTCCGGCCACACGTGGCTGCGCGGGCTGCTCGCCGAGGCCGCGTCGCACATCGAGTGAGGCGGCGCGCGCACCGTGCGGGACACCTGCCGCGCGGCGGCACGAGTTCCACGGCGGACCGCGGGCGCTGACCTCGAGAAGTTGCTCGCTCCCTGGCTTAACCGCTGACTGGCCCGGACTCGGTGCCGGGTTGCCGGGCTGCGAGCGGATCGGACTCCGACCACGCGAGCTGAACCAGTTCCCGGCCGGAGCGGCTGACCTTTGTCACGCGGCCGGGCAGCAGAGCCGACGGCCAGACGCCGCCCAGCAGCGGTCCCTCCCGGAAGTCGCCGTCGCCGACGATCCCCGGGACCTCCAAGTCGGCCAGCGTGTTCAGCGCCCCGTGTTCGAGCGCTTCGGCTGCTCCTTCCGTGCTGCGGACGACCACGAGGTGCAGGCCGACATCCTTCGCTTGCGGGAGGAACTCGCGCAGCGGCTCGAACGGGTCGGTGTCGCCGCGGGAGACCAATTCGGCGTCGTCCACGATCACATACAGTTCAGGTCCGTACCACCAGCTGCGATTCCTCAGCTGCTCTTGGGTGACGTCCGGTCCTGGAATCCGCCGCTGCATCGATTCCCGGACGTCTTCGAGCATGGCGGTGAGTTGCGAGATGGAGATGGCGTAGCCCAGCAGGTGTTCCGTCGCCACGTAGCCGAGCGAGCTACGGCGGTAATCGACCAGCAAGATCGCTGCCTCCGCCGGTGTGTACCGCTCGACGATCCCGCGGATGATGGTGCGCACCAACGTCGTCTTCCCTGATTCCGGCCCCATGAAGGCGACGAAATGCGAGTCGACGGCAGGCCGCCAGACGGCAGGTGTTCTGTCGACACCGACACCGAGGGGCACGGAACCTGCGGCGGGAGCTGGAATGTCGGCGTACGGAACGCGGGTCGGCAGGGCTCTCAGGTGCCGGGTCAACTCGGTCGGCAGTTCTTCGAACGACCTCGAAACCACCTCCGCGCCGAGCGTGAATCGCGCGGAGTCGAAGCGCGAACGTGCCAGGAAAACCGCATCGTCGAAAGTGAACCCGCTGGTGAAATTCGCCGAGGTGAACACCGCGTCGCTGCCGAAGCTGACTGAGATGAAATGCGGGCGCTGAGCGAAAACCGCGCGGGTGAAGTCGGCCTCCGCAGTGAACGCCGCCGAGGCGAAGCTGACCGTGTCGGTGAAATTCGTGCCCTCGAAACGGGCGATGCCGACGAAGGTCGTCGCGCGGAAGTCCGCCGAACGCACCCGGCAGCCGCTCAGATCGAAGTCGAGCAGGCTCGCGCCGCCGAGATCGAGGTCGACGGCAGGCCAGAAGCGGCTGTCCGGCGCCTCGGGGCGCAGGTGGGCCGCCAAGACTTCGCCCACCGCGTGCCGGACCCGGCCTTGCTGCACGGCGTGCTGGTCGCGGGTCGGGCGGGTGTCGGCGGCGCTGTCGGAGAACATGCGCAGGTAGGCGCAGAGCACATTGACGATCGTCTGCCGCTGGTCCGGGCTGTTCTGGCCGAGACGTTCCAGCGCGTAAAGCCCGCCGAGCTGCACCGCGAGCCGGTCCGATCCCAGCTGGTCGACAGCCTTGCTGTAAAGCTCGGTGAGCCGCCGTTCCGTCGCGTCCAGCCGGGTGTCGTCGGCCACCTGCTCCTGAAGCGCGTGCGCCCGGGCCGCCGCGGCTTGGTCAAGGTCCTTCTGCTTCAACGCGATTTCGGCGCTCCGCTGACGCCGGGCGGCAAGCAGCAACGCCGCCGCCCCGCCCGTCCCGACCACGACAGTGCCCGCGGTCTTGATCGCCTCGAGCTGGTTCCGCTCCTGCGCGTCGCCGTTGCCGAAAGCCGCCACGAGCCACACCGCGACCGCGATCCCCAGAACCACGATCACGGCGGAAGCGAACCAGATCATCCGGATCGACAGGACCCGGTAAGCGACCGTTCCCGGCTCGATACGACGGGTTTCGCGGTCACTCGCCACGTCGTTGCCTGCCTTTCGCCAAACGGGCGAACCTCTTCGTCGCGGGCGCGAGTTCCTCGACCTTCAGCGCCGCGAGCACGCCGAACGACACCGCGAGTCCGACGAGGCCCTGCAGGATCAGCTTGACCCACACGGTTGCCTGGCCGCCGGAGTCCGGCACGAGCCAGCCGGCAGCGACGGCCGCGGCGACGCCGAGTCCGCTCGCGACGATCGTGAACAGGATGACCCCGAGCACCCGCTTGCTGCGCAGGTTGCCGAGGCTCGCCCACAACCAGACCTGGCCCATGATCGCGCCGACCACGAACGTCAGGGAGTTCACCAGCATGGAGCCCAGCACGATGTCGCGCGCGTCCAGCAGCACCGGGCACAGATACAGCAGCGGAATCTTGACCACGGTCATCACGACCATGATCAGCGTCGGGGTGCGCGCGTCCTTCATCGCGTAGAAGACCCGCAGCTGCAACATGACCAGCGCGTAGGGCAGCAGCCCGAACGACGAGATCGCCAGTGCCTCGCCGAGCCGTTCCGCTTCGGCTGCGGAGTTCGCGCCGCCGCTGAACAAGGCGACCCCGATCGACCCGCCCACCACCGTCAGCACGGCGGCGATCGGCACCAGCATCACGGTGGAGATGCGCGACCCGTAGGAAAGATCGGCCACGACCTTGCGCACGTCGCCGTCCGCGGCGTTGCGGGACAGCCGCGGCATGATCGCGGTCAGCAGGGACACCCCGATCACGCCGTAGGGCAGCTGGAACAGCAGCCAGGCGTTGGAATAGATGGTCACCCCTCCCGGGTCGCCGCTGGTCAGCACCCGGGTGTTGACGGTGAGGCCGACCTGGCTGACCGCGACGTAGCCGAGGATCCACAGAGCGAGGCCGCCGAACTCCTTCATCCGCTTGTCGACGCCCCAGCGCCATTTGAAGCGGAACCCCGTCCGCAGCAACGGCGGGACCAGCAGCGCCGCCTGCACGACGATGCCCAGCGTGACGCCGATGCCGAGCACGAGCAGCTTCGGGTCGCTCAGCTGCACGGGATCGGTCGAGATCTTGCCCGGCATCAGCATGAACAAACCCAGCGTCGCGATCACGACGACGTTGTTCATCACCGGCGCCCATGCCGTCGGGCCGAAGATGTGCTTGGCGTTGAGGATCGCCGACAGCAGCGCGAACACGCCGTAGAAGAAGATTTCGGGCAGCAGCAGCCGGGCGAACGCGTTGGTCAGCGCGGAGTTGGCGTGTCCGCCCTGCTCCGTGTACAGCGAGGTCAGCGCTGGTGCCGCTATCACCGCGATGACGGTGCCCACGGCCAGTACCGTCAAGCCGACCGTGAGCATTCGCTGTGTGTACGCCGCGCCGCCGTCGGGATCGTCCTGCGACCGCACCATCAACGGCACCACGACACTGCTGAGCACGCCGCCGAGCAGCAGTTCGAAAACGACGTTCGGCAGCGTGTTGGCGATGTTGAACGAGTCGTTCTCGACGCCCGTGCCGACCGCCCACACGAGCATGATCTTCCACAGGAAACCGGTGATACGGCTGACCAGCGAGGCGATGGCCATCTGCCCGCTGGACTTCGCGATCGACGGCGGCGCCGCCGTCGGCTCGACGCGCGGCACGTGGACGGTGGCCTCGCCGGCCGGCGCGCCGCTGGGCAGCCGCGGCAGCATCCGGGGGACGAGCGAGTCGTACGGGCGCAGCGCGTCCGGGTCGGCGACCGGCCACCTCGAACTCGCCGGCACCCCGCCGACGCGCGGGATGAAGATCGTCGCGTCGGGATCGTTCGGCGCCAGCGGAGGCGCGCCGAACGGCATGCTGTCCTGCTGGCGCTCCTGCTGCCACGGCCGGACCAGCGGCCGCCGCTGCGGGGGAGGCGGCTGGCGCTGGGGCGGAGGCTGCTGGCCGCGGGGCGGGAGCCGCCTGAGATAACCGTTCGCCCCCGGCGGGATGCGGAGGGTCTGCTGGTCAGGGCTCGGCGGGCGCTCAGGCGGCGGGCGCCGCGTGATCCGTTCGTCGGGACGCTCTGGCGGCCACTCCGGGTCGCTGTCCAACGTGTGCCCCATCGTCAACGGTCGATTCGAACCCCAAGGGTAGTCAGTTCGCGGGTCCCGGTGGCTGATCCGGGGATGGATTTACTGTTCGGTAAGCACCACGAGAGCGGCCCCGGACCTGCTGGGCTAGGGGCTCGGCTCGGGAAGCTCCAGGTACATCCTGTGCGCGTCTTCGAGATGTGTCCGTGTGTAGATGTGTGCAGGTGTGTTACATTTTTCTATGACCATCGGCCTGTGGTGGGAGGAAGCTGGTGGTGAGTACATCCGCACACGATCAGCTCGATATCCCGGTGCCAGTGACATCGAACCGGCCTGGACCTTGGAGGCGGCAGCCGATCCTCGTCGGATCACCCGTGATCCTGATCCGAAGAGCCATGGGGGAGACATCCGCGTGATCGGGTACTCGCCCGAGGCGGGGTTCGTGATCACGGTGATCATCGATCGCGTGGATCATTCAGGCATCAATGCCTGGAAGACCAACGGTGCCGACCTGCGTGCGTACCGAGCGGCACTGGGAGGAGAGGACGATGCGTCATGACTGAGCCCATGAGCCGCGAGCAGGTGCTGGCCGGGATTCGGGGAGAGATCGCCGAGCAGGAAGCCTCGGCGCGGCGGGAAGCCGATCCGGTCAAGCGCGAGCGCATGCTGCGGCACGCACGCTCCCGCCAGGACCACGCAGAGGAAGAAGCGGACGCGGTCGCTGCTGACATCGCCGAGAACGAGCAGTCCGCGCTGTCCCTGCGGGTACCGTCATCGCTCGCTGTCGCGTTGAAGGCACGCGCAGCGGCCGAGCAGATTCCCACCTCTGCCCTGGTGCGGCGGATCCTCGCCCAAGCGGTGCAGCGCTCGGATGCGCCGGTGCTCACCGTCGAACAAGTCGAGCAGATCGCCCGACGGGTCTATCGCGAATCCGTCTGAGTTCGGCGGACAGCCCGAACTCCGCTAGCTGAGTGGTTCGGCGCGGCGAGCGAGCCTTGACTGATCGCCCGCTGATCTCGGCTGCGGGTTAATGCGGCTGCCAGCCGGTGTCGCGGCCCGTCAAGTGCAGCAACTGGTCCTGACGCGACGCGGATTCGCCGAGCGCTTCCGGAGCGGCGAAGAACCGGTGCGTCGTGTCGGCGGCGATGGGGGATTCCGCCAGCCCGGCGTAGATCGTCTCGAGGTTGTCGCTGATCCACGTGACCAAGCCCGGGTCGAGGCGGTCGTCGACGCCCAGGGCTCGGGCGAGGTCCCACGCGTGGATGGCGGAATCCGTGGCTCGCACGGCCAGCGCTTGGCGTCCGGTCACCTGGCCCAGCGGATAGTCGAGCATCTGGTCCAGCGCGCCGGGACGGCTGAAGGCGTCGGCGACTAGCTGCACCGACGCGGCGTATGCGCCGAGCGGGTCGTTGCCCAAAGCGTCGGCGTCGCGCATGTGCAGGAAATTCTCGCGGGTGCCGCCAGCGAGCAGGTCGACGTAGTTGAGATTTCCCCGGACCATATGGTTGACGAGTTGACGGACGCTCCATTCCGCACAGGGCGTCGGGGCCGTCCACAGTTCGGGGCGGACGGACGGCAGGCGCTGGGCGAATTCGGTGCTGGCAGCCAGAAATCGGCCGAGGGCGTCGGTCATGACTGCCAGTCTTTCGCCGCGAGGACGTTCTCGCTGGCGAAAATCCGACGTCGCGCTAGCGCTCGATGAACGCGGTCAGCGCCGCCACGACCGCGGCGGGCTGTTCGTCCGGAATGAAGTGTCCGGAATTCGGGATGACGACGCCGGTCGCGTTGTCTGCCCACGGGCTGATGGAAGCGGCCATGTCGGGGATCGAGCCGTGGGAGCTGGAGATTCCCAGGACCGGGACGGTCAGGTGCCGTTGTTCGAGAGCGGCGTGATTCTTGCGCGCCGATTCCGCGGCATCGCGGTAGTAGGCGAGCGACGCCCGGAGTCCGCCCTCGGCGGCGAGAGCGGCGGCGTAGTGGTCGATTTCGTTGCTGTCGAAGGTGCTCAGCGCTTTGGCCTTCAAGAACCAGTCGACGTATTCGCGCTCGCGACCGGTGAGGAGGGTTTCGGGGAGATCGGGCACCAGGTGGAACGCGAAGTGCCAGGTCTTCCAGGCGCGGTCGGGGTCGGTGGGGATGGAGTCCGGGAGGGTGATTCCGGGGATGCCGGCGTCCAGCAGTGCGAGGCCGTGCAGGTGCTCTTCGTGTTTCAGGGCCAGCGAGAAGGCGACCCAAGCCCCGATGTCGTGGGCGGCTAGCCAGTATTTCGGCACGTCGAGCGCAGTCAGCGCGGCTTGGATCCGCGAGGCGACGGTGTGCGTGTCGTAGCTGTCGTGCGGGCGGTCGGAGTGGCCTTGTCCGGGCAGGTCGATCGCGATGACGCGGAAGCGTTCGGCAAGACCTGGCATCACTGTGCGCCAAGCCCACCAGGTCTGCGGGAATCCGGCGAGGAGGACGACGGCGGGGCCGGTTGGCTGGCCGCCTTCCGCGGCGTGGAGGCGGATGCCTTCCGCGTCCACCCAGCGGTGAGTGAAGCCCGGCAGGTCGGGCAGCGGTAATTCGGGGGTCATGGCTCGAGCCTAGCTCATCTTGAACCGAACAGTTCAAGATGAGCTAGGCTGGGCACGGCGGCGAGAGAACGGGGTGCGGGATGGCCGGAAAGAAGCAGTTCGACGTGGACGTCGCGCTCGACGCGGCGATGGTCCAGTTCTGGCGGGCCGGGTACGCGGACACTTCTCTCGACGACCTCTCCCAGGCGACCGGGTTGAACCGCAGTTCCATCTACTCCTCATGGGGAGACAAGGTTTCGCTCTATCTGCGCTGCCTGGATCGCTACGTCGCGCGCTACGGCGACCGGTATGACCAGGCCTTATCGAGGGCGGCCGAGGATCCGCTCCGGGCGGTACGGGAGTTCTTCGGCATCACCCTCCAACGCATCGCCGACCCCGATGTGCCGGACGGATGTCTAGTCGCCCAGACTGCGATGGCGATACCGGTGCTGAGCCCGGACATCGCCGCGCGCGCGACCAAAGCTCTGGGTTTCCAGCAGGCGCGGCTGCGAAAAGCGTTGCGTGCCGCGAAGTTGGCCGACGCCGAGGACTTCGCCGTTCACCTCGCGGCGGTCAACCAGTCGTTGGCCGTGATGAGCCGGGCGGGGGCGAGTCCGAAGCAGCTTCGCGCGATAGTCGACGTTAGCTTGGGTGCGCTTTCGCGGGCATTGCGGGCGCGGAATTAGGGCAGGCCCGCGCTGGAGTCAGGTGCCGCGGCGCTCCGCGGTCAGCAAGTCGAGCAGGCCGGGGAGCCGCCGGTTGATTTCCGCCCGGCGCAACCGGATTCCCTTCCGGTTCCCGTAATTGATCTCGTGGATGAGCCCGGCCTCGCGCAAAACCCGGAAGTGGTGCGTCTGCGTCTGCTTGGACACCGGGAGATCGAACGAGTTGCAGGTGCGCTCGCGGTCGCTCCCGTCCGCCGCCAGTTCCGCGATCACGGTGCGGCGGTGCTCGTCGGCGAGCGCGCGGAACACCGTGCCCAGGTCTGCGTCCCCGGCCGGACCTGACTCGGTCATCGCCTCACCTCTTTCAGGTACGTCTTGCATCGTACCTCAAGGCCGTGCTTGACTGCAGGTACGACGAGAGACGTACCTGAGAACCCGCGCCTGACTCGAAAGCCCGCGCGGCGCTCGTCGTTTCCCTCCAACGAAAAGGTTGCGGCATGACGCCTTCCCGCGTCCTGATCCACGGCGCCGGTATCGCCGGTCCCGCTCTCGCCTACTGGCTGGCCCGGCACGGGTACCGGCCGACGGTCGTCGAGCAGGCCAAAGAGCTGCGGTCCGGCGGCAGTGCCGTCGTCGTCAAGGAACCGGCGCTGACGGTCGCCAGGAGCATGGGCATCCTCCCGCAGTTGCACGAGATCGCCACCGGCTCAAGGGTTCTCTCGCTGCTCGATCCGGACGGGCGGCAGCTCCTCCGGGTCCCGACGACGTCCCCGCAGTCGGTCGAAGTGACCCGGTCCGACCTGTCCGCGGTGCTCCACGGGGCAGCGCGCGACGACGCCGAGTTCCTCTTCGACGAGACGGTCACCAGGCTCCGGCAGGACCCGTCGGGCGTCGAGGCCACCTTCCGCCGGTCGCCGCCGCGCCGGTTCGACCTGGTCGTCGGTGCGGACGGCATCCATTCTCCGGTGCGCCGCATGGTCTTCGGGCCGGCGGAGCAGTTCACGACCGGCCTTGGCATGTACAGCGCGACGGTGCCGCTGGAGCCTGGTGCACTCGAAGACCCGGAGGTGGCGGTGATGCTGACCGCGCCCGGCCGGATGCTCACTCTCCACCCGTCCCGGGGCAAGCCGCTCGCGATGTTCACTTTTCGCGGCGGGCGCGTGCCCGGCTACGACCGTCACGACACCGCGCTCCACAAGCGTCTGGTGGCCGGGGCGTACGCGGGAATCGGCTGGCGAAGCCCGGAACTGGTCGAGGCGTACCAGAACCACCCCGCGCCGTTCTTCGATCCGCTCGCCAACGTGCGGATGGACAAGTGGTCGCACGGTCGAGTGGCATTGCTCGGCGACGCGGCATCCGCGGTGGCCCTGCTCGGCGACGGGTCGAGCATGGCGATGGCTGGCGCGCACACGCTGGCCGAAGCGCTCGCGGCGCATCCCGGTGACCATGCGCGCGCCTTTCAGGCCTACGAGGCGAAGCACCGGCGGCACGTGGAGCCGAGGCACCGGCGCGTCAGCTTCGTTGCCACGCTGCTTGTGCCACGGACTCGGTACGGGCTGGCGCTGCGCAATACTGTCGGCCGAGCTGTCGGCCTCGCCACTCGGAAACCCTTGCCCGCCAAGCAGAACGGCCGGGTTTGAACGGCCGGGCCGGGAGCCTTTAGCGGTCTTTGGCGATCTCGCAGAGGGAAGTGCGCAACGGCGAGCTGTGAGGTTTGCTGAGCGTCTCGTGCGTGTTCATCCCGGTGCTACCCGGCATAAACACACACGAGGCCCTCGCCCGTCAGCCAGCAAGAACCGAAGTCTCCCAGCCGAATCCGTCCGGGTCCGTGATCCGCCCCGCGTCCCCGCCGATCGTCAGCAGATGCGAACCCGAACCCTCCTCCGGAACCCCGGCGTCCTTCGCCAAAGCCTTCCGGCCGTAAAGGGCCAGCTTGATCGGGCTCGTCTCGAATTCCACATACTTTTTGCCGTAGCTCTTGCCCACAGCGAGCCCGTGCGAGACGTAAAACTGCTTGGTCGCCGCCACATCCGACGCGCCCAGCAGCAGCACCATCTGGTCGTATTCCCGGACCCCCGCGCCGGAATCCTTCTTCGTGGAAGTCGCGACCTTCCAAATCGCACCGTCCGGAGCCTGCACAACCCCGCCGAAACCCCACAGCGACTTGGCCGCTGGCTTCAGCGAAGTCGCGCCCGCGGCGAGGGCCGCGTCCAGGTAAGCGACGGCGTTCGCGGGCTGGGAAACGGTGAGCGACAAGGTAAATCCGCGGAAACCGGTGCTCGGCGCGGCGGCGTGGCGGAAGCGGAGACGGTCGCCCAGATCGAACGCGGCGGTGTAGAAGCGCTCGGCGGCGGCGACATCGGGAACGTCCAGGGTGACAAAGTCGAATGAGGTCATGCGGTAAACGCTAAGTCCGGCACCAGCCCCGACGCTTCTCGATTCCTGATCGCTTACCGAGCCGGACGCCCGGCCAGCCACGCTTCGCGCCGGCGCGGTGACGCTCGGGACAACCAGGCGTCCTCGACGACTTCGGTCAGCTCCTGCCGCGTCAACGAGCCGAGGTGGGCGGCGCGGACGAGCACCGACAGGTGGCCGTCGAAGTGCGGAGTGGTGAAAAACGGGCTGTCCGGGTCCTGGACCAGCGCCTGCTTGTCCGATTCGGACGGTACCCAGAACACGATCACGTCCGGGTATCGCTGCCCGGTGTCCGGGTCGAAGGCGTCCGGCCGCGGCGTCCGGAAGAACACGAACGACTTGCCGCCGACCTGGTAGACGGGGTTCTCGCGCGAGCCGCGCACCACCGTGACGTGGGGCATCCCCAGCGCCAGCTCGTGCACGTCCTCGACCCGCGCCCGCATGACTTGCACGATACGACTCCCAGCGCACCGCGTCAGGTATGAACAGGGCATGGTCACGCTGGATCGGCTCGTCAACGTCCTCGGTGGGTACGGCGCGCGGTTGTGCTGCTGTCCCGTCGCGCGCGCGGTCGCGTTGCGGGACGTGGTGATGGACGACCCCGCCGACCCGCGCGGGTTGCGCGGCGACGTTTACCTCGCGGTGGGCGTCGAATCAGTGCTGGAAGCCGTTGAACGGGCCGCTCAAGCGCGGGCGTCGGTCGTGTTGGTGCGCGGAGCCACGCCGCCGGGACCGGACGAGGTCGCGAAAGCCGAGGACGGCCAGGTCGCGGTGCTGCTCGTGGACCCGGAAGTGTCGTGGGGGCAGCTCGCGGGCGTGGTCTACGGCTTGGTGCTCGAAGGGCGCGAGACGGAATCCGGCCGCGGCCCGACCGACCTGTTCGCGCTGGCCGACAGCCTCGCCGACGCACTCGGCAGCGCGGTCACCATCGAGGACCAGCTGTCGCGCGTGCTCGCGTACTCCAGCCGTCAGCAGGGCGCGGACCGGGTGCGGCTGGAGACGATCCTCGGGCGGCGAGTGCCGGACCAGGTGCGCGAACTGTTCGAGCGCCGCGGCGTGTTCGCGCATCTCGCCCAGTCGGACGAGCCGTTGTTCGTCGAGGCCGATCCGGAGCACGGGCTGACCGGGCGCATGGTCGTCGCGGTCCGGGCCGGGCGCGAGACGCTCGGGTCGATTTGGGTGGAGTGCGAGGAGCCGCTGTCGGACGTCCGGCGCACTGTCCTGCACGACAGTTCGCGCACGGTCGGGCTGCATCTGCTGCGGTCGCGGGCGAGCGCCGACCTCGAACGGCAGGTCGAGTCGGACCTGGTGATCCGGCTGCTGGAAGGCACCCCGGACGCGGCGGCCGTGCTGAGCAGGCTCGGTTTGCCGCCCGGCCGGTTCCGCGTGGTCGCGCTCCAGGCGCACATCGCCGACGAACGGCACGCCGCGCTGCTGCTCGCGTTCGAGCGCGCGACCACCGGGTTCGGCTGGTCGCGGCCGGGCCGGAGCACGCTGTTCAGCAACACCGTCTACACCGTTCTGCCCGGCGAAGACGTCGAAACCGCCCGCGCGTGGATCGACGGGATCCGCGACGCGTTGCCCGCGCAGGTCACGGTCGCGGCGGGGATCGGCGCGCCCGCGTCCACCGCGGATCTTCCCGCCAGCAGGCGGGAATCCGACGAATGTCTCGCGCTGCACGACGTTCGCCCGGAACCCGGCGCGGCCGTCGCGTACGACGAGTCCTGGGACGACATCCTGATCCTCCGCCTGCGCGCCGCCGCGGCAGCGGGACGAGCCCCGGCGCGCGGTCCCATCGCGGATCTGGCCAGGCACGACGCGGCCAACTCGACCAGTTACGTCGCGACCCTGCGCGCGTGGCTCGAGACCCAAGGCGACCTCACCGAAGCCGCCGAACGGCTCGGCGTGCACCCCAACACCATCCGCTACCGGCTGCGGAAGATGGCCGACGTGACGCCGCTGCGGCTCGACCTGCCCGCGAAACGGCTGGCGATGATCATCGAGCTCGCCGTCGCCGATCCGCGGGATTGACCGATCCGGACAACCGGGCTTGCTCCGTTTGGCCGAACTCGACAAAGACCGTCCGCCGAATCCGGGTCATCCTGGCCGCACCAGCACAACCAGCGGCACGGCTCGGCGGAGGAAACACCATGGGCGATCTCGACCGGAAGGGCGGCGGACCGCGTTCGGCGATCGTGGTCGGCGCGGGCATCGTCGGACTGTCGACCGCCTGGTTCCTGCAGGAACGCGGCGTGCGGGTGACCGTCGTCGACCGCGAGGGCATCGCGGCGGGCTCGTCGTGGGGCAACGCGGGCTGGCTCTCGCCCGGGTTGTCGATCCCGCTCAACGAACCCGCCGTCCTCCGCTACGGCCTGCGCACCCTGCTCGACCGGCAGGCACCGCTGCACGTCCCGGCCACTCCGGACCCGCGGCTGTGGCAGTTCCTCGCCCGCTTCGCGGCGAACTGCACCCACCGTTCCTGGAACCGGGCAGTGCGCGCGAACCTGCCGTTCAACGAGGAATGCCTTGAAGCGTTTGACATCCTGACCGCGAGCGGCGTGGACGCGCCGACCATCGACGCGCCCATCACCGCCCTGTTCGAGACCTCGGCGAAGGCACAAACGCTCGTCAAGGAACTGGACCGGCTCGGCGACGCCGGGCAGAAGGTGTCCTGGACGCAACTCGCCGGACCGGAACTGCGCGAGCACTTCCCGCAGGTCACCGACCGGATCGGGGCCGGCATCCGGATCGACGGCCAGCGCTACGTCGACCCCGGCCGGTTCGTCGAATCGCTCGCCCGCGCGGTGGTCAGCCGCGGCGGCACGATCCGGCACCGGTTCGAGGTCGCCGCGATCCGCAGGCACGAGTACGCCTACACCCTGCTGTCAGCGAACGGCCAGACGGTTAACGCCAACGCCGTCGTGCTCGCGACCGGTGCGTGGCTGGGCGAACTGGCGCACAAATGGGGCGTGCGCGTCCCGGTGCGCGCCGGGCGCGGGTACTCCTTCACCGTGCCGACCGACGATCCGGTGCCGAGCCCGATGTACCTGCCGGACATCCGGGTCGCGTGCACGCCGTACCAGGGCGGGCTGCGGGTGGCCGGGACGATGGAGTTCCGCAAGCCGGACGACCCGCTGTACCCGGCGCGCGTCGACGCGATCGTCGCCTCGGCCCGGCCGCTGCTCAAGGGCCTGCGCTGGGACCAGCGCACCGACGTCTGGGTCGGCTCGCGCCCGGTCAGCGCCGACGGCCGGCCGGTGATCGGCCAGACCGGCGCGCCGGGGATGTACGTCGCGGGCGGACACGGCATGTGGGGCCTCTCGCACGGCGCGGTCACCGGGAAGCTGCTCGCCGAGCAGATCGCCACCGGCAGGCAACCGGAAGCGCTGCGGCCGTTCGACCCGCTGCGGTGACCCGACGGTGTCTGATCCAAGAATGTCCGCCGAACCCGCCGGTCCGCCGCCGCTGACCGGCGACGAGCACGCCGAGCTGATGTTCCTCCGCGCGGAGAACGCCTTGCTGCGCACCGAACGAGACATCCTGGTGAAAGCCGCCGGCTGGTTCGCCGCCGACGCCGGCGTGCTCGACCGCCGCACCGGGCCCGAGCCCCGCTGACCGCCGCGGGACTCCTCGAAAGTCCGTGGGGGCTGGACGCCTCCCGCTGGCCCGGCCCCCACGGACGACATCCGAAAGGCACCTCCCATGTCGACCACCTCTTCGCGTCCCTGGCTGACCGCCGACGCGCACGCCCGCCTCGCCGCGGAACTCGCTGACCTGCTGCGCGAACCCGAACTCGGCGAGGGGGCGGGCGAGCACGACCGGCTCGACCGCAGGCAGCACCGGCAGGCGCGGATCCGGCAGCTGCAGGACCTGCTGCGCAGCGCCGTCGTCGGCGAAGACCCGCCGGACGACGGAATCGCCGAGCCCGGCATGGTCCTGACCGTCCGCTACGACGACGGCGGGGTCGAGACGTTCCTGCTGGCCGCCCGCGACGAGGTCGGCACCGACCTGGAGGTCTACTCGCCGGACTCGCCGCTCGGACGCGCGCTGGACGGCGCCAAGCCGGGGGAGCAGCGGGAGTACGAGGTGCCCAGCGGCGCGGTCGTGCGGGTCACCCTGGTCGAGGCCTATCCGTACGGGCGCTATCAGAGCCATGGCTGAAGCCCGTTTCGTGGCTACCCTGAAAGAGTGACCGACGAAGAGCTCATCATCGAGTTCGCCCTCGCCCGGCTCGACAACCCGAGCCTCGACCTCGAGGAGGTCGCCGCGCTCCTCGTGCGCCGGGTCGGACCGGACCGGATGCTCGACCTCGCCGCGCGCAACCTCGAGACGCGCGGCGAACTGCGCGGCGCGATGTTCGAGTCGGCCGTCGAACACGTCTTACGCGTGGTCCTGACACTGCGCGGCCCGGCTGACTGAGCCGTGGACAATTCGCTGACCTGCGTGGACAACATCCCGCTTTGACCATGGACAGCGAGGGAGTTGAGGACAGAACGGACGGCGCGCTGGGATGAGTGCACCGGGATTTCCCGGCTGTAACTCCATTCCGTTTCGTCCGAGGGGACACCCATGAAGATCGGCAAGACGCTGATGGCCGCCTCCGCGCTGGGGATCGCATTCGCCGGGATCGCCGCGCCCGCCGCGTCGGCGGACACCGCGGCTCCGGTGAGCGCGCAGAGCAAGCACACCGCGAGCATCAAGTGCACGAAGCCGTCCGGGAAGAAGGCCAACTACTCGTGGGGCGACGGCGCCACGAACGTCACCGTGTACTTCAACAACCACTGTTCGCACAAGGTGTCCGCGGGCATCGTGCTGAAGGACACGGACGGCGCGATGAGCGTCCAGTGCATGACCACCAACGGCGGCACCAAGGGCAAGAAGAAGTTCCACATCGGCCTCGACCACTCGGTCGTGCGCATCCAGAAGGGCTGCAAGCTCTGAGCCCCGTTCGCTGACGAGCCGGGCGGGCCCGGGGCTGCGCCGCCCCGGGCCGCCTGGCAACCTCCAAGGGTCGATGTCGATCATTGGAGGTGTCATGAGCGAGCCCGCGGCCGGGCAGCCCCAGGCCCGCCGAGGTCGCAAGCACATCGTGCCCGACGCGGGCGCGGGTCCCGTCTCCCGTTTCGCCTGCGGGCTGCTGGACTTGAAGCGGGAAGCAGGCGACCCGTCCTACGACCGGATGCGCACGGAACTCGGCGCTGTTGCGTCGAAATCGGCGCTGTCGGCCGCCACGCGCGGACGCAGCGCGCCGTCTTGGCCGACGACCTGGGAGTTCGTCCGGAGTCTCGCGGTGACCGGCCTCGGCCGCGACGAGGAGACGGTGCGGCGCGAGTGGCTGGCGCGGTGGGAAGAGGCGGTCGAAGGGCAATCGGACCCGGCTTGGGCTGCTTCGGCGGGCTCTGCAGGCGAGACCGATTCACCGGACCAGGCATTCGATACCTCGGCGCACGCCGATCCGCCCGGCGCAGGGGACTGGAGCGCGGTCGACGCCGCTTCTCCTGTTGAGAGCCACCCCGCCGAGCCATTCTCCACTCCGCCCTGGGAGCCTGCCAAGACCCGCCGCTGGGGCTCGATCGTCGTCGCGGCCACCGTTCTGGTCGTCCTCGGACTCGTGGCCGCGGTCGTAGTCCTGGCCACCCCGTCGTCCCGCGACAAGGAAGCCGCCGCCCCGCACTACCCGCTGCCCGGCGACTCGTCCGGCTTCGGCGGCGACGGCCTCTCCGGCGATGTCACCTTCCCCGACGGCGCGAAAACCCGCTACGGCCGGACATTCACGAAGATCTGGCGGCTGAAGAACACCGGCTCAGTGCCGTGGCGCAGCCGCTTTCTGCAGGTCGCGGGCGGCACGACGGTGCTGTGCCCGTCCCCGCCGCGCGTCCCGGTCCCGGATGCCGAGCCGGGGCAACTGGTGGAGGTGAGCGTCCCGGTGAAGCCGACCGGCACCGGCGTCTGCCACGTCCTGTGGAAGATGGTCGACGAACGCGGCGCGCTGGTGTTTCCGGACCGGACCGGGATTTTCTACCAGGTCACCGTCGCTGTGGAGTAACCGGAGAACGCGCCGACAGTCCTTTTCGGACTGTCCACAATCGCGCATTGCCGCTGGTCACCGCCCTGGGCAAGAAAACCGTACCCTTTTTCCCGTTCGCTCGTTCCGTTCCCGCTGATTCCCTTGCGGACATTTTCCGCCGATGCCCGCGCCGGTCGCGGGGCGAATTGGCGAACCAGGAATGGCCGCCGGGGAACGGTAGCGGTCACATGACAATGAGTATCCGAATCGAACCCTTCGCAGGATCACCCCTCCGGGTGGACCGAGGCGCAATCCGCCAGGCGGTCCCCGATTCCGGTAGCTCAGCGTGAGAAAACCGCGTCCGCGACGCCGCGTTACATCACTCTTTAGTGGTTAAATTGCGATAATTGTGGTCACCGGAACCGTCGGGCGGGCGCGCTGCGCGACGGATCTTGCTTTGCGTTTCCGGGGCGTCTTGATAATGTCGCGCCCTGCCGGTGACCGACAGTTGTGTGCGGTCACGCGTGGATTCGGGGATCCGTGCGGCGGCTCCATTCTTGATGTTCGGAAGGACAATTCATGCGTTCTGCCCTGCTGCGCGGACGGACCGTCGGCCTCGCCGTTCCCGCGCTGGCTTTGCTCGCCACCGCCGTCGCCCCGTCGGCGCTCGCCGCCGAGTCGCCCGCCGGGTCGGCCTACGGCGCGTCCGCCTCGGTCTCGCTGCTGCCCGGCGTGCTCGGCGACAAGGGGATCACGGTCGACACCGGCAAGATCGCCCCGTCCTCGACCGAGGGCCCGGAGTCCGCGCAGGTGGTGAACGTGCCGCTGAAGGGCCTGGTCACGGCGAAGGTCATCAGCAGTTCGGCGAAGCAGGACGGCAGCAGCGGCCCGGTCGACTCGAAGGCCTCCATCGTCGACGCCGCGCTCCCGGTGCTCGCCCCGCTCGCCGGTTCCACCCCCACGGCCCGCGTGATCAGCTCCGAGTGCAAGTCCACTCCGGACGGCATCACCGCCTCGTCCGAGCTGGCCGGCCTCGACCTCGGCAAGATCGGCAAGATCCCGGTGTCGACCAAGCCGAACCAGAAGCTCGGCATCGACGGCGTGCTGCAGGTGATCGTCAACGAGCAGATCAAGCACTCCGACGGCAGCCTCACCGTCAACGCGCTGCACATCAAGCTCCTCGGCGGCGACGTCACCGGCGCGCTCGGCAAGGGCGACATCGTCCTCGCCTCGGCCACCTGCGCCAAGGTCGCGGGCAACCCGACCACCCCGCCGTCGTCCACCCAGCCCTCCGAGCCGGGCAAGCCGGGCACCCCGCCCGCCGAAGGCCCCGGCCAGGTGACCGTCGTGCCGGTCGGCGCGCCGGAGACCGGCGACGGTTCGCTGGCCGCGGTGACCGCCCGGTGACCCGTTCCCGGTTCGGGCTTTTCGCGCTCCTGCTGGCTTTCGTCGCGAACTTCGCCCTGCTGGGCTGCGGTTCGGCGGATACCCCGCCCGCCGCGGCCCCGGCGAGTTCCGCGGCGGCCGCCCAGCAGGTCGCGGACCCGGTCTCGCTCGACGTTCCCAGCATCTCCGCGCACTCGTCGCTCGTGCCGCTCGGCCTCAACGACGACAAGAGCGTCCAGGTGCCGCCGGTCGACCAGCCGCTGCAGGCAGGCTGGTACCACTTCGGCCCCAAGCCGGGCCAGGTCGGACCGGCGGTCGTCCTCGGCCACATCGACGGCAACCACCAGAAGGGCATTTTCTGGCGGCTGCACGAGATGAAGAAGGGCGACAAGGTCATCATCGGGCGCAAGGACGGGTCGACGGCCTCGTTCACAGTGACCAAGGTGGACCAGATCGCGAAGAAGACGTTCCCCACCGAAGCCGTGTACGGCAACACCACCGACTCGCAGATCCGCCTGATCACCTGCGGCGGCGCGTTCGACGCCGAGAAGAAGAGCTATCTCGACAACATCATCGTGTACGGCACGCTCGACAGCTGAGCGACCGATACCAGGGCCTCGTCGTTTCGCGCTCGGGCGAAGCGGCGAGGCCCTTTGTCATTCCCCGGACAGTTCGTCGGTCGCCGCCCGGCCCGCTTCGGCGGTGCGGCGGAGGAATCCGGCGATGAGCATGAGTTCGTCTTCGGTGTATCCGGCGCACAGGTCGTCCATGGCTGAGCTCATCCCGCTGTACACGCGAAACAGCTCCTGCGTACGCCCCGGCACCGCCCGCACGGTGACCGCGCGCCGGTCGGCCGCGTCCGGATCCCGTTCGCGCGCTATCCATCCGCCGCGCTGCAGCCGGTCGAGGATGCCGGTCACGGTCGCCGGGTGCAGGCCCGCGCGGCGGGCGAGCGCGCTGGGGCTCAGCGGTCCGGCGGACGAGATCAGTTCGAGGCAGTCGAGGTCGACGTCCTTGAGCTTCAGCCGTCCGCCGACCTGGTGGTTCAGCAGCGACAGCTGATTGCGCAGTTCCCGCAGCGACTCCTTGAGGGCCGCCGTGGTGCGCCGCCTGCGCCGCGCCGTGTCCGTTCCGGCTGCTCCGGAAGCCATCTGCTCCGCCCTCCCGTTCCCCCGCTGGTCAGGGTAGCCGGGGCGAGCACGGCGGGCACCGGTTGCCCGAGCGGCGCCGGTTCTCCCCGGATTTCGACCTAACCTGAGGAGGGAAAGCGGACCGGAAGAACGCGGGAGCCCCCATGCTGATCGACGACCTGCACACCGTCCTGCCGGACGACCGGATCGTGCGGGACCCCGACGTGCTGCGCAGCTTCGCGCACGACGAGGCGGAGTGGGCTCCATACGGCGAGCCGGCGGTCCTGGTCCGCCCGCGCACCGCGGACGAGGTGCGGGCGATCGTCCGGCAATGCGTCAAACACGGCACGCCGGTGGTGCCGCGCGGCGCGGGAACCGGGTTGTCCGGCGGGGCGAACGCGCTGGCCGGGTGCGTCGTCCTGACGACTGACCGGATGACCGCGATCAAGGAGATCGACCCGGTGGAACGGCTCGCCGTGGTCGAACCCGGCGTGGTCAACGACGACCTCCGCGCGGCCTGTGCCGAACAAGGGCTTTGGTATCCGCCGGACCCGGCCAGCTCGCCGTGGTCGACGATCGGCGGCAACGTCGCGACCAACGCGGGCGGCGTGTGCTGCGTGAAGTACGGCGTGACTCGCGACTACGTACTCGGGCTGCAGGTCGTCACCGGCACCGGCGAACTCGTCCGGCTCGGCCGCCGCACCGCGAAAGGCGTGGCCGGATACGACCTCGCCGGGCTGATGGTCGGGTCGGAGGGAACGCTCGGCGTCATCACCGAAATCACCGTGCGGCTGCGGGCGAAACGCGCGCCGGAGGCGACCGTCGCCGGGTACTTCGACTCGACGGTCGCGGCGGGGGAGGCGGCGGCGGCGATCCGCGCGGCCGGGATCGTGCCCTCGGCGCTGGAGCTGGTGGACCGGCATTGCCTGGCCGCGGTGGACGCCTGGAAGAACATGGGTCTGTCCGCGGACGCGAACGTGGTGCTGCTCGGCCGCAGCGACGTGCCGGGCGGGCACGAGGCCGCGGTG
Organism: Amycolatopsis halotolerans; assembly: GCF_042647905.1. NCBI lineage: Bacteria > Bacillati > Actinomycetota > Actinomycetes > Pseudonocardiales > Pseudonocardiaceae > Amycolatopsis > Amycolatopsis halotolerans. The sequence continues at coordinate 41,661 of NZ_JBHRWI010000031.1, read as the reverse complement.
ATGGTGGAGTGTTTTGAGAAAGCGGGCGCGACCTGGGCCGCGCAGTCGACCGACGAGGCCGAGGCGGACGCGCTGTTCGCCGCCCGGCGGCTGGCGTACCCGGCGCTCGAACGGCTCGGGCCGGTGCTCACCGAGGACGTCTGCGTGCCGACGCATTTGGTGCCGGAAATGCTCGCCAGGATCGATCTGGCCGCACAACGGCACGACACGCGAATCGCCAATATCGCGCATATCGGCGACGGGAATCTGCATCCCCTGCTGATCACGCCGACCGGGGACGACGACGCGCAGCGCCGCGCGCAGGCCGCGTTCGACGACATCGTCGCCGACGCGCTCGAACTCGGCGGCACGGTGACCGGCGAGCACGGCGTCGGCCTGCTGAAGCGGCCAGGGCTGGAGAAAGAGCTGGGACCAGCGGTTCTCGACCTGCACCACGCGGTCAAGAACGCCCTCGACCCGCACGGGATCCTCAATCCCGGAAAGGTCGTCGGAGGTCCCGCACAGCGTAACTCGACCGAGTGAAAGTAAACAGTCCACAAAGGATAGTCATCCGTTTGTGACCCTTGTCTCCCAGTCGTTTTCTTTTGTTGGTTGCCTACCGCAAGCAACTTGCTTAGCCTAGCTAAGGGAACGGCTGGGAGAGGGGTTTTCGACAGTGGCGGAGCGCAGGACGTATTCGATCGCGGAACTCGGTCCGCGGTACAAGTGGATCGCGCTGTCCAACACGACGCTCGGGATGCTGATCGCGACGATCAACTCGTCGATCGTGCTGATCGCGCTGCCCGACATCTTCAAGGGCATCGGCATCAACCCGCTGGAGCCGTCGAACACGAGCTACCTGCTGTGGATGATCATGGGATTCCTCGTGGTCACCGCGGTGCTGGTGGTGGCGTTCGGCAGGCTCGGCGACATGTACGGCCGGGCCAGGATGTACAACCTCGGCTTCGCCGTGTTCACCGTTTCCTCGATCATGCTGGCGATCACCTGGTTCGACGGCGACGCGGCCGCGCTGTGGCTGATCGGCTGGCGGATCGTGCAGGGCGTCGGCGGCGCGTTCCTGATGGCGAACTCGTCGGCCATCCTCACCGACGCCTTCCCGGCCAACCAGCGCGGGCTCGCGCTCGGCATGAACGGCGTCGCGGCCATCGCGGGCTCGTTCCTCGGCCTCGTGGTCGGCGGCGTGCTCGCGCCGGTGAACTGGAACCTGATCTTCCTGGTGTCGGTGCCGTTCGGCGTCGTCGGCACGGTGTGGGCGTACCTCAAACTGCACGACACCGGCGTCCGCCAGCACGCGAAAATGGACTGGTGGGGCAACATCACCTTCGCCGTCGGCCTCATCGCGGTGCTGGTGGGCATCACCTACGGAATCCAGCCCTACGGCACTTCGCAGACCGGCTGGGGCAGCCCGATGGTGCTGTCGTGCCTGATCGGCGGGGTCGCGGTGCTGATCGCCTTCATGGTGATCGAGACGAAGGTGCCCAATCCGCTGTTCCGGCTGTCGCTGTTCCGGATCCGCTCGTTCAGCTGGGGCAACCTGGCGAACCTGACGGCGTCGCTCGGCCGCGGCGGGCTGCAGTTCGTGCTGATCATCTGGCTGCAGGGAATCTGGCTGCCGCAGCACGGTTTCACCTTCGAGCAGACGCCGCTGTGGGCCGGGATCTACATGCTCCCGCTGACCATCGGCTTCCTGGTGGCCGCGCCGACGTCCGGCATCCTGTCCGACCGGATCGGCAGCCGCGCGCTCGCCTCCGGCGGCCTGGTCATCACCGCGCTCACGTTCTTGCTGCTGATGCTGCTGCCGGTGAACTTCGACTACTGGGCGTTCGCCGGGATCCTGCTGCTCAACGGCATCGGCATGGGCATGTTCTCCTCGCCCAACCGGGCCGAGGTGATGAACAGCCTTCCCGCCGACGCGCGAGGTTCCGGCGCGGGCATGATGACGACCTTCCAGAACGCGGCGATGGTGCTGTCGATCGGCTTCTTCTTCAGCCTGATCATCGCCGGTCTCTCGGACCACCTGCCGATCGCGATGTCGCAAGGCCTGACCCAGCACGGCGTCCCCGAGGCGGCCGCGCAACAGGTCGCCCACCTGCCGGCGGTCGCGGTGCTGTTCGCGGCTTTCCTCGGCTACAACCCGATCCAGCAGCTGCTGGGCGGCCAGTTGGGCAGTCTGCCCGCGGACCAGGCGAACTTCCTGACCGGCCGCAGCTTCTTCCCGAACCTGATCTCGGGCCCGTTCCAGGACGGCCTCGCGGTGGCGTTCGGCTTCGCGATCGTGGTGTGCCTGATCGGCGCCGTGGCGTCGCTGCTGACGAAGGACACGAAGAAGGCGTCGGAGTCGGTGGGGGAGGAACTGGCGGCGGTGGCTGGGGAATCTGGTGGCGGGCCTAGTGAGCTGGTGTCTCCCCGGAGCGACCGCTAGCGGGTTCCGGCTTCCGGCCAGAGCACGGCTTGGGCGACGATGACGTTCTCGCCGTTGAAGGTCAGCGCTGGGCCCTCGTGCAGGCGGTAGCCGAGCGCGAGGGCTTCGCTGACCCGGCGGCAGAAGGCAGCGTCGTCGGGTCCGGTGAGGACTCGGTAGGCGGGGAGACCGTCTGGGGGTTGGCTCATGACGGTCATGATTCCAGCTTCAGCGCAGCGGCTGCGCCCGGGAAGCGCGGGCCACCAGCAACGCCGTCCCCAGTGCCCCCACCGCGCCCACGCTGATCGCCCCGAATCCCAGACGGAACGCGGCATCGGCGTCCGGCAACCGTCCGGCGATCAGCACCGCGAACACCGCACCGCCGAGCGATCCGCCGACCCGCAGCAGGATCGTCACCTGTGCGGCCGCATCCGGAAGCCGTGCCGGTTCGACGGTCTTGTACGCCGCGATCCCCATCGGCATGCTCACCAACGCCACCGAAGCCCCGTACCCGGCAAGCAAAACCTGCACCACCACGCCAGGCGCGTCCACCGGCAAGAACGCGAACGGCACCGTGCTCACCACCGCCAGCACCGCACCCACCAGCGCGACCGGTGCGGCGCCGTACCGATCCACCGCCCGTCCCGTCACCGGCGCGATCGCCGCCGTCGCACCGGCGAAGCCGAGCAAACTCAGGCCGGTGCCAACGAAATCCAGGTGCCGGCCCAGCTGGAAATACAGCGTGACCACGATTCCGCTGCCGAAGATCAGCGCCCCGTTGAAAGCCGCGGCCAGGCTCGCCGCGCGGTAAAGCCGGTTGCGGTACAAGGAAAAGTCCAGCAGCGGATGCGGATGCCGAAGACATCGCAGCACGAACCACGCCAGTAAGGCCAGGCCAGGCACCAGAATTGGCAACTCAAGACGACCAGTGTCGCCCCACGTCGTCACGGTGTAGAGAACCAAGGGCAGCCCAGCGGCGATCAAAGCCAAGCCGACGAAGTCGATCCCGCCAGTGGCCGCCCGAGCGCCGCGGGGCACGTATCGAAGGCCGAGGAACAGGCCTGCCGCCCCGATCGGCAGATTGATCAGGAACAGCCACGGCCACGAAAGACCGTGCAGGATCAGCCCGCCAGCGAGCGGGCCGAGCGCGGGCGCGACGCTCACCGCGATCCCGAGCGTCGCCATCACCCGCCCAAGGCGTGCCGCTCCGACCTGTTGTCCCAGAACGGTTTGCCCGGCCGGGATCAGCACGCCCCCGGCCAGCCCTTGCAGGAATCGGAAAGCGATGAGCGCCACGACATCCGGGGCGAGCGCGCACAAGCCGGACGCCACGGTGAACGCGGCCAGCGCGACAAGCCACACCCGGCCAGCGCCGTAGCGGCGCGCCAGCCAGCCGGTCAAGGGAAGCGACAGGGCGAGCGCGAGCAGGTAGCCGCTCGCAACCCGTTGTGTCACCGAGAGATCCGCGCCTAAATCGCTGCTGATCGAGTCCAGGCCGATCGTCACGACAGAAGCGTCGAGTCCGCTGGCGAACGCACCGAACACGATGATCCAGCAGATCCGCCACGTCGCGCGGTCGATGGGGGCGGCGACGGTGGTCACGGCGAGACCCGCAGGGTGCGCAGCGCGGCCGACCAGTCGACAAGTTCCCCCAGCATCCGCGTCAGGATGCCTTCGTGGTGGTCGGCGGGGGCGAAGGTGCCGGGTTCGGCCAGGTCCGGGACGACGAAGTCGGTGAACAGTCCCAGTGCGACTTGGGAGCGCACGCAAGCGACTTTGACCTCGGCGAGCGTGAGCCGCAGGTGCTCCACCGCGCGCGTGCCGCCGTTGGTTCCGTAGCTGACGAAACCGGCGGCTTTGTCGCTCCATTCGGAAAACAGGAAGTCGATGGCGTTCTTGAGCGCCGCGGGCATGGAGTGGTTGTACTCGGGTGTCACGAAAACGAAGCCGTCGAAACCATCGATCAGCTGGGCCCAGCGCTGGGTGTGGTCGTTGCGGTAACCGCCGATCGCGGCGGGCAGCGGTTCGTCCAGGAACGGCAGGTCGATGTCGGCGAGATCGAGCACGCGCACCTCGGCCCGGTCGCCGAGGAAGGCGGCGGCACGGGCGCGGGTCCATTCGGCGACCTGCGTCGCCCGGCGGCCGGGGCGGGTGCTTCCGGAGATGACGGCGATGCGAAGCGGAGAAGTCATGCCCCGAAGGTACAACGCTCGTTGTAGTTTTTGCAACGATCGTTGTACTTCGGCATACTGAGCCGGTGCGGACAGACAAACAACGTGCTCTGCTCGACGGCGCCCTGCGGGTTTTCGCCCGGGACGGCTACTCGCGCGCCAGCATCGACGTGCTCGCGGCGGAGGCCGGCGTCTCGTCGCGGACGATCTACAACCACTACGGCGACAAGGCCGGACTGTTCCGCGCGGTGATCCTGGACAGCTCGGATCGCGTGGCCGAACGCCAGATCGCGGTCGCCGACAAACTGCTCGGCCGGATCGCCGACCTGGAGGCCGACCTCGTCGAATTCGGCCTCCAGTGGGCGAAACGCGACCCGGAAACCGAACCGCACTGGGCACTGGTTCGGCAGATCGAGGCAGATCTGGACCACATCGACCCGAAGACGGTCGCGGCCTGGAAAGAACGCGGCCCGACCCGCGTCCGGCAGGCGCTGGCCGGACATCTGCGCAGGCTCGCCGCGGAAGGCCACTTCGAACTGGAAGACCCGTCGCTGGCCGCGGTGCACCTCGTGCAACTCACCGCGGGCAGCGCCGCCGCGGCCGAGCCTGGGGAGGACTGGGAAACGGTGATCCGGTCGGGGGTTGGGGTTTTCTTGCGCGCTTACGCGCCGGGGCTACCAGCCGAATCTGATGGGGACGTGCTGCCATGAACCAGGATTTCAGGAAGTTCGACGAATTCGTGCGCGCGACCGATCCCGGACGCCGGAGCGACCTCAGTTTCCTGGCGGAAACTCGCCGCGTCGAGGAGTTGATCACTCGTGGGCTGCGGGAAAATCTGGCCCGCTCCGACTGGCGGTGGTTCCAGACCTATCTTTCTCTGGCCGGAGAACGTCCTTCGGCCCAGTATGTGCCGGTATTTACCGAGGCGTTGGATCTGCGTGACGGGGGCGTCAATCCGGGGGACGTGCTCGCCTACCTGCTCGACATCAAGGATCCTTCGTCGGTGCCCGCGATCGAACGCGCGTTGCACTGGCGGCCGGACTGGGACGAGTTTCACGATCTGGCGTTCAAAGCTCTCGACGCGTTGCTGGCGATCGATGACGACGCGGCGTGGCGGGTGATCGAGTCGGTGCGGGACGACGACCGGGAGCGTGTCCGCGAGATCGCGCGGAGGGTTCTGGCCAGGCGTGCGAACGGCTGGCCGGCGTCGAACCGCGCGATCTCGTCGGATCTCAGAAGCCGAAGCTGACTCGTTCGATCCTGACCGGCTTGGCAGGAAGACCGTCGAGCGGCCCGCGTTCGCTCGGAATGATCCCCGCCGCCACGATCCGGTCCAGCACGTCCATGCCGCGCACCACCTTGCCGAGCACCGAGTAATTCGCCGGAATGTGCGCAAACGAATGCACGATGAAAAACTCCGACCCATTGGTCCCCGGCCCCTGGTTCCCCATCGCCACAGTGCCGCGCTCGTAAGTCTCCGCACCGGTGACCTCGTCCGGGAATTTGTACCCGGGCCCGCCCTTTTCGACCTCGTAGATGTCGCCGCACTGCAGGACTCCGAGGCGCGCGGAGTTCGTCAGCCGCCAGCACTGCGAGCGGTCGTAGAAGTGCTGCAGCACCAGGCTCGCCATGTTCGCGACGGCGCACGGGGCCGCTCCGCCGCTGTTGAGGCGGACGGTGACGGGGCCGTAGTTGTAGTGGAAGGTGACGTCGATCGTGCCGCGGGTGAGCGCGAACGGCAGCGGGCGCAGCACGGGACGCGCCGCCGGGTTGTCCGGCGTCGGCGTGAAGGTGCATTTCACTACCGGCGGCTTCACCGACGGGGCAGCGCTGGCCGGGGCCGCGGTGCACAGGGAGAGACCGGCGATGACGGCGGCCGCGAGCGCGGCCCAGCGTGGCTTCATGGGCCCGGAAACTAGCGAATCAGGGGCCGCCGGCGCCAGGGCTTACTTGCGCCAGGCGGTGCGGCTCTTGCGCAGGTCGAGCAGCAGGAGCAGGACGATGAACGCGGCCAGCCCGACGAGCCACACGTTCTCGGTGTTGTTCTCGTGGTTGCCCTTGATCATCAGCAGCAGGATGACCGCGGACAGCCAGCCCGCGATGCGGGTGGCCTTCGGGAACGAGCCGTGCCAGCCCCACTCCGCCGACGGCTCGTCGCGCGGGTCGACCTCGGGGCGCTTCTCGACCGCCTTGCCTGCCACGACCACTCCTTCAAACTCCCCTGACGTTGTGCCCTCGCATGATCCCACACCGCTGGCCGCCGCGCGGACACGACCCGGGCGATAATGCTTGCTGATGACTACTTCGCGAAGCATCCTCGTGCTGGGCTCCACCGGGTCGATCGGGACCCAGGCGCTCGACGTCGCCGCACGTAACCCGCATTTGTTCACGATCGCCGGCCTCGCCGCCGGCGGTTCCGACCCGGCGACGCTCGCCGAGCAAGCGATCGCGCACGAAGTAGCGGCCATCGCCGTGACGAAGCCCACGGCGGTCGAAGACGTGCAGCTCGCCCTGTACGCCGAGGCACAGCGCAGGGGGTACTCGAAGGGCGAGTTCCGCCTCCCGCGCATCCTCGCCGGCGCCGACGCGGTCGGCGAGCTGATCGATTCGGTGCCGGTTGACGTCGTGCTCAACGGGGTGCCGGGTTCCCAGGGTCTCGACCCGACGCTGCGCGCGCTCGCCACTGGCGCGACGCTCGCGCTGGCCAACAAGGAATCCCTCATCGCCGGCGGCCCGCTGGTCCTCGCCGCCGCGAAGCCGGGACAGTTGGTTCCGGTCGACTCCGAGCATTCGGCGATGGCGCAGGCGCTGCGGTCCGGCGAGGACAACGAGGTCGCGCGGCTCGTGCTCACCGCGTCCGGCGGTCCGTTCCGCGGGAAGAAGCGCACGGACCTCGGCGAGGTCACCGTCGAGCAGGCGATGGCGCATCCGACCTGGTCGATGGGCCCGCTGATCACCATCAACTCGGCGACGCTCGTCAACAAGGGCCTGGAGCTGATCGAGGCGTCGCTGCTGTTCGGCATCGAGCCCGCGCGGATCGACGTGACGGTGCACCCGCAGTCGATCGTGCACTCGATGGTCACCTTCGCCGACGGCTCCACCATCGCCCAGGCGAGCCCGCCGGACATGCGGCTGCCGATCGCGCTGGCGCTGAACTGGCCGCACCGCGTGCCCGGCGCGGCCGCCGCGTGCTCCTGGGACACCGCGGCGAGCTGGACCTTCGAGCCGGTCGACAACGAGGCGTTCCCGGCTGTCGAGCTGGCTCGCGAAGCGGGTGCCGCGGGCGGTTGCCTGCCCGCGGTTTTCAATGCGGCGAACGAGGAATCGGTAGCCGCGTTCCTGGCGGGCAAGGCCGGGTTCCTGTCGATTGTGGACACCGTCTCGCAGGTGGTGTCCGACGCGGACGAATGGCGGCGCGAACCTCGCGACGTCGCGGACGTGCTCGCCGCCGAGCAGTGGGCTCGCACCCGGGCCGCCGAGCTGCTGGGATGAGCGCGACCGGTGCGCGAAGGCGGGCCGGTTGATGCAACACTGGTTTCACGCTGGCGGCGGATACTTGAACCCGTGACTTTCTCGGGTGGTCTCACCGCCTGAAGCCGTGAAAGACGACGAAACCTGCCGCCACCGCATCGCGGGCCGCGGCTGAGGGGTGAGGTGCAGGGCCCGTGCTTGCCTATGTGATCGGTGTGGTGCTCTTCGCGCTCGCGATCTGTGTTTCGGTCGCGTTGCACGAAGCGGGCCACATGGTCACCGCCCGGATGTTCGGGATGCGGGTCCGCCGGTACTTCGTCGGCTTCGGTCCGACGGTGTTCTCCTTCCGGCGCGGCGAGACCGAATACGGCCTCAAGGCGATCCCGCTCGGCGGCTTCTGCGACATCGCGGGCATGACCGCGCTCGACGAGGTCACCCCCGAAGAAGCGCCGCGCGCGATGTGGCGGTTCAAGACCTGGAAGCGGACCGTCGTGATGTCGGCCGGTTCCATCACGCACTTCCTGCTCGGCTTCATCGTGCTGTTCGTCATGGCCGCGACCATGGGCCTGCCGAACGTGGACATGAAGCCGATCGCCGCGCAGATCTCCGACTGCGTGCAGAACGCCACCACGGTCGAGGCGGCCAACAACCCGGTGTGCAAACCGGGGGACCCGGCGCCCGCCAAGCGGGCCGGTCTGCTCCCCGGCGACCAGGTGCTGTCGGTGGCGGGCAAGCCCACTCCGACCTGGGACGACATGGTCGCCCAGGTGAAGTCGCTCTCCGGGCCGGTCCCGGTGGTCGTGAACCGCGACGGGGCCGAGCGCACGTTCGTCGTCGACATCCCGAAGGTGATCCGGCCCGCCGCGAAGGGCGGCACCGAGTCGGTCGGCGCGGTGGGCATCGCCAGGGCCACGGCCATCCACTACAGCGTGGTCGGCGCGTTCGGCGGCGCGGCGTCGTTCACCGGCGACATGTTCGCCCGCACGTGGGACGGGCTGATGGCCTTCCCGAAGCGGATCCCGGCGGTCTTCAACTCGATCTTCGGCGGCGAGCGCGACCCGGACACCCCGGTCAGCGTCGTCGGCGCGAGCAGGCTCGGCGGCGAGGCGGTCGAGGCCGGGCTGTGGCAGGTCTTCCTGCTGCTGCTGGCCAGCCTGAACTTCTTCATCGGCGTGTTCAACCTGCTGCCGCTGCTGCCGATGGACGGCGGGCACATCGCGATCGTCTGGTACGAACGCGTCCGCGACTGGCTGCGCGGCCTGCGCGGCAAACCCGCGGGCGGCCCGGTCGACTACACGAAGCTGTCCGCGATCACGATGGTCCTGGTGGTGATCGGCGGCGGCGTCACGCTGCTCACGGTGACCGCCGACATCGTCAATCCGATCCGCCTGCAGTAACCGCGCGCACCGGCCGGGTCACGCGCGCGTCCCCGGCCGCCCGAGAAGGGGTAACGCTGCTCACCGCGTCGGCTGACTTCGTTGAAACGCGCCCGGGTGGGGTGGGTACGCTGGAAGCGTGACCGTCGCGTTAGGTATGCCCGCTCTGCCCCCGCCCGTCCTCGCCGAGCGTCGCAAGACCCGCCAGCTGATGGTGGGGTCGGTGGGCGTCGGCAGCGACCACCCGATCTCGGTGCAGTCGATGACCACGACGCTGACCTCCGACGTCAACGCCACCCTGCAGCAGATCGCCGAGCTGACCGCGGCCGGCTGCGACATCGTGCGGGTGGCGTGCCCGTCGGCCGACGACGCCGAGGCGCTGCCCGCGATCGCGAAGAAGTCGCAGATCCCGGTGATCGCCGACATCCACTTCCAGCCCAAGTACGTGTTCGCCGCGATCGAGGCCGGGTGTGCCGCGGTGCGGGTGAACCCGGGCAACATCCGCAAGTTCGACGACCAGGTCAAGGAAATCGCGCAGGCCGCGAAGGACCACGGCACGCCGATCCGGATCGGCGTCAACGCCGGGTCGCTCGACAAGCGGCTGCTCGAGAAGTACGGCAAGGCCACTCCCGAAGCGCTCGCCGAATCGGCGATGTGGGAGGCGTCGCTGTTCGCCGAGCACGACTTCCACGACATCAAGATCTCGGTCAAGCACAACGACCCGGTCGTGATGGTGCGCGCCTACGAGATCCTCGCCGAGCAGTGCGACTACCCGCTGCACCTCGGCGTCACCGAGGCCGGGCCGGCGTTCCAGGGCACGATCAAGTCCGCCGTCGCGTTCGGCGCGCTGCTGCGCCAGGGCATCGGCGACACCATCCGGGTGTCGCTGTCCGCGCCGCCGGTGGAGGAGGTCAAGGTCGGCATCCAGATCCTGCAGTCGCTGAACCTCAAGCAGCGGAAGCTGGAGATCGTGTCGTGCCCGTCGTGCGGGCGCGCGCAGGTGGACGTCTACACCCTCGCCGACCAGGTCACCGCCGGGCTGGAGGGGATGGAGATCCCGCTGCGCGTCGCGGTGATGGGCTGCGTCGTGAACGGTCCCGGCGAGGCGCGCGAGGCCGACCTCGGCGTCGCGTCCGGCAACGGCAAGGGCCAGATCTTCGTGAAAGGCGAGGTCATCAAGACCGTGCCGGAGCACGCGATCGTGGAGACCCTGATCGAAGAGGCCATGCGGATCGCCGAGGAATCCGGCGAGAGCATCGGCGAGGGTGCGCCGAGCGTCACCGTCGGCTGAGTTTTCGGTCCTTCACGGCTTTCCGGGGTCAGACGCGTTCCAGGAGGACGACGGGGATCTGGCGTCCGGAAGCGGCCTCGAACTCGGCGAATTTCGGGACCAGCGCGATCTGTTCCGCCCAGATCCTGGCGCGTTCTTCCCCCGCGGCGAGCCGTGCTTCGACCGGGATTTCTCCTGTGCCCGCTTCGATGACGGTCCGCGGATTCGCCATGAGATTGCGGTACCACGCGGGGTCGTGCGGACTGCCGCCGTGCGTCCCGAAGACGGCCCAGTTCTCGCCGACCGGCCGGTAGAACAGCGGGCTGATCCGCGTTTTCCCGGTTTTCGCGCCGACGTGGTGCACGAGGATCAGCGGCATCCCCTTTTCCGGAAACCCCGGCATATGCGGCGGTATCGGACGGCCTGCGGCGGATTCCTCCGGACTGCTCCACGCGACATATCCGGCGTTCTCCCGGAATTCGGCGCGGATCCGGACATTCCAGTCGTCGAGGGTCGGCACGGCATCTCCTTCACTTTGCGGAGCACTTGCTCCGCAAAGTAGCACACTAGGAGGAGCATGTGCTCCGGGTAAGCGAGTATGCTCGGCGCATGGCCGTGGCTGAACCGCACACCCCCACTCGTCGTCGGGCGCTTCGCGCGGACGCGATCCGCAACCGGGAGGCGATCGTCGAAGCCGCCGCCGAGGTGATGGCGGAGCAGGGAGCCGCGGTCGACGTCCGCGAGATCGCGCGACGCAGCGGGGTCGGCATGGGGACGCTGTACCGGCACTTCCCGAAGAAGGAAGACCTGGTCCGGACGGTTTTGGACCAGGACTTCTCCCGGTGGGCCGAGGCCGCGCGCCAGGCCGCGATCGAGGCGGAAGACCCGTGGGCGGCGCTGACCGACTTCTACCGGCAGGCGTTGTCCGGCTGCGCCCGGCACCGCGCGATCATGGAAAGCTTCGCGCTGACGTGGACGGATCCCGATCCGACGGGGATTCCGCAGCTTCGCGCGGTTCTGGAGGAGCTGCGGGCTCGGGCGGCGGAGCTGCTGCGTCCTGGGGTCACGACGGATGATTTGGTGCTGTTGCTGATTTCCTTGGGGTACGCGGCGCAGTTCACGGACGAGTGCCGTCCGCACATGTGGAACCGGCTGTTGCTGATTTCGCTGGACGGGTTGCGGGCGGAGCATCGGGAGCCGTTGCCGGAAAGCTAATCGCCACCGCCGGGAGTGATGGCGAGGCCGTGGCGCGGGTCCGGCACGGCTTCGAGCGCTGCCTTCACTGCGGGCTGGTCGCAGAACTCGTCACGGATGGCCTCGGTCCTGAAGGCGATCTCGAAGACGACGCCGCGTTCGTGCGTCCGCCACGACCATCGCACGGCGCGGTCGATGATCGCGGCTTTGAGGAGAGCGTCGAAGTAGGTGCGGCGCCAGGTGCTCGCCGGGGTTTCTCCGTCGAGCACTTCGATGAGCAGCCAGGGGTCTGACACTATTCGGCGTCGCTCAGCAGGAGAAGCGCGTAGTAGGCCAAGAAATGCTCCACCGCATACGGCCCCTCGGTCACCTGCGGCAGCGAGGCATCCGCATGCTCCCGCGAAGCCGCCTCGATCGCCGAAACCCGGCCGTCCCCATCCGGCAACGCGGCCACGATCCGCCGCCAACACCAGGCGCGGTGCAGGTTGAGCCCGTGCAGATGGGCGATCAACCCGTCGGAAGCATCGGTCACCACCGCCGGAGTGAACAACGCCGCCGGGTTCCGGTCGTCGATTCCCGGCAGGAAACCTTCCAGCCAGGCCCCAAAGTCGGCGGCGGGCATCAGGCGGCTCATCAGTTCAGCCTCGGCCAGCGCGGGGGTCAGGAAATCGGCTCCGGACGGTTCCCAGGCACCGGGGTAATCACGGTCCGAGCCGAACCAGCGCCAGGCCGTTTCGGTGATCACCTCCCGCAGGTGCGGTTCGCCCTGGGACGCCAGGTAGTCGGCGTACGGAAGCGCGCGAGAGAGCCCGAAAGCGCCGTTCTCGTGCAGGCCGTAGCGGATGGGGTAGGTGACCTTCGGCAGCCACTCGAGGAAGCGGGTCACGAAAAGCCCGCTCAACGGCTGGAGCGCAGCGGACCAACGCGCGGCATCAGGATCGTCCCAGGTGGCGGTTTCCCTGGTCAGAGCCAGCAGGATCGACCAGCCATACGGGCGCTGGGTCGTCCGATGGTGCTCCGGCGCGAAGCAGGCGGCTTCGGCGGCCAACGCGGGCTCGGTCAGGTGCGCATTCACCACGGCGCGGATCTCGTCGGCGGGGACGAAGGCAGGGTAGTGGCGCAGCAGATGTGCCAGCACCCAGAACATTTCCACGCACGAATGCCAGTCGAAGCTGCCGTAGAAGCACGGGTGCAGCTCGCGGATCGGCGGGACGGGAGTGTCGTCGATGCGCCAGTGGCTCTCGTAGTGCGGATACTCGCGCACGACATTGGCCAGCGCGATGCCCGCGAACTCCCTGGCGTGCGCGGCCAGCAGCCCGGCCACGTCAGCCGCGCAGGTGATGTTGTGCGGCTTCGCGGATCTGGAGGCGCACGTTCTCCAGCGAAGCCGCGACCTCGTCGATCTGCCGGATCGCGATCTGCACCGACCCCTGGATCGCCGTCGCGGAGCCGGTTTCGCCGAGCAGGCCGAGCACCTGGGCCTGCAGGCCTTCCAGCTCGTCCTTCGTGGCGAGGGCGATGCCGGTCGGCACCTGGTCGGCGAGCAGTTCGAGCTGCTGCGCCTGTTCCTGGATCGTCATCGGGCTTCTCCTCATCGTGGGGACCGCCCTCCCGTGGTAGCACGAATTCGCCCGCGTCCGGGGCTAGCCTGGTCACGTGAGTCAGAGCTGGGCCGCCCGTCCGCCGCATCCGGCGCTGCGGGGGCTGGTCACGCGCTACGTCGGGTACGCGCAGGAGAACGTCACCCTCGAAGTGCACCGCGGGCTGCCTTCGCGGCACATCACGCTCGTGATCAGTCTCGAAGAACCGATCCGCTACGCCGGACTGGACGGAGCCGGAGCGCTGCAAAGTGTCGTCGGCGGCCTGCACACCGAACCCGCGCTGATCACGCAGGACCGGGTGCAGCGAGGCGTGCAATTGGAACTGGACCCGCTGGGAGCGCGGACGCTGCTGGGCGTCACGGCCGCGGAACTGACCGGCCGGGTAACTGACCTGGCCGACTTCGGCGGCGACCTCGCCAGCCTGCCGGACCGGCTGGCGTCGGCGGGGGATTGGCGTACCCGGTTCGCGATTCTCGACGAGGTACTGGCCGCGCGGGCGGTCGAACCCGCCGAGCAGCCGCCGGAACTGAACCGCGCGTGGCACGAGCTGCGCCGCAGCGGCGGGCTGTTGCGGGTCGGAGATTTAGCGGAGGAGGTCGGCTGGAGCCGACGGCATCTGGGGGAGAGGTTCCGCGCCGAACTGGGGCTGGCCCCCAAGCAGGCGGCGCGCGTGCTGCGGTTCGAGCGCGCGGTCCGGTTGTTGCGGGCCGGGCATCGTGATCTGGCCGGGATCGCTTATGCCGCGGGGTATTACGACCAGGCGCACTTCTCGAACGAGTGGCGCGCACTGGCGGGGTGCTCGCCGCGGACGTGGATGGCGGAGGAGCTTCCGGCGCTGAGTTATCAGCCCGACGATGACGGCCTTTGAGTAAACAGCACGAGTCCGTGAAGTCCTCATATGCCTGGTTATTGAGCAGCAAATCCGTGGGTATTCCGCCGAACGGAGCGCTCGAAGGGCAAGTACCGGTCTCTCCGGCGACGGTCACCGATACCGGCACGATGCGGCTGCCTGTTACAGCGGTGTGGCTGCCGGAGGAGCTCCCGTTTCTCCAAGACGAGACGAAGCCCGCCGCAGCAAAATCGACGGCATGACACCACAACCGACAGTCTGGCCGGCCTTCCGCTACAACGACGCCCGAGGCGCGATCCGTTTCCTCACCGACGTCCTAGGCTTCGAGGAGGCCCTCGTAGTACCCGGCGAGAACGGCGTCGCGCACGCTGAACTCCGGTGGCCCGAAGGCGGTTCCGTCATGCTGGGCAGCTGCGGCGGACCCGCCGACGGTGTGCACGACGAGATGAAACCCGGTGCCAGCGCGGTGTACGTGGTGTCGGATCGGGTGGACGAGATTTACGCCCGCGTGCGCGAAGCCGGTGCCGAAATCAGCCTGGAGCTGCACGACACCGACTACGGCTCGCATACGTTCACCGTCCGCGATCCCGAGGGGAATGCCTGGACGGTCGGGAGTTACCGGGGCGCTTAGCCCTCGGGGTAGAAGACGAACAGCGTGCAGCCGGTCGCCGTCGCGGGGACGTGCCACGATCCGGCCGGGGCGTGGATGAAGGTGCCTGCCGGGTAGTCGCGGGCACCGTCGTTGAAGGTCCCGGACACGACGAAGACCTCTTCGGAACCGGGCTCGTGCACGTCGCGTTCGGGCCATGTGCTGCCGGGGTCGAACTCGACGACGTTGGCGTGCGCGCCGTTTTCGCCCTTCCACAGCGGGCGTAGGCGGATGCCGGGGAACAGCTCCTTCACCGGGGCTTCGTCGACCGGGACCGAGGTGTAGCCCGGCTGGGCAAGGATTTCGGGGTGCATGGTCCCAGCTTGGCTTTACCGGCGCACGCGGGACAGTGTCAGGAAAGACGTCATAGGGTACTTTCTTGCCATGCATCGCGTGGTGGCTCTCGTCCAGCCGGTGCAGTCGACGTTCGAACTCGGCTGCGGCGTCGAAGTGTTCGGCACGACCCGGGGCGGGGTGCCGCAGCACTACGAATTCGAGGTGTGCACCGAGAATCCCGGGCCGGTGCCGACCACGGCCGGATACGAGATTCACGTGTCCAGCGGGCTTTCGGCGCTTGCCAAGGCCGACACGGTGCTGATCCCGGGCTGGACACCGGTCGAAACGCCGCTCTCGCCGAAGGTGCGCCGGGCGTTGCTGCGTGCGCACGAACGAGGCGCGCGGCTGGTCACGATCTGCTCGGGTTCCTTCGCGCTGGCCCAGACCGGGCTGCTGGACGGAAGAACGGCGACGACGCACTGGGCGCGGCTCGACCAGCTGCGGCAGGATTTCCCGAACCTGCAAGTGGAACCGGACGTGCTGTACGTGGACCACGGCGACGTCGCCACCAGCGCGGGAGCGGGAGCGGGCATTGACCTGTGCCTGCACCTGGTCCGGCGCGACCACGGGGCGGCGCACGCGGCGCTCATCTCGCGGCACATGGTGATGCCGACGCATCGCGAGGGCGGCCAGGTGCAGTACGTGCCGCGGCAGGTGTCCGTGGAAGCGTCGTTGGACGGGCTGCTCGACTGGGCGGGGGAGCGGCTGGGGACGCCGTTGTCGGTCGAAGATTTGGCTGCCCGCTTGACGATTTCCCCGCGGACGCTGGCTCGCCGGTTCGCGGATCAGCTCAGCACAAGCCCGGGCGCGTGGCTGCTGTCGCGGCGGGTGGCGGAGGCGCGGCGGCTGCTGGAGGAGACGGATCTGCCGGTGGACGCGATCGCCGCACGGGTCGGCCTGGTGTCGGCGGTGAACTTGAGGCGCCGGTTCCGGGCGCAGGTCGGAACAACGCCGGGGGCGTACAGAAGGGCATTCCGGCTGGGGTGAACGGTGGTCGGCGCGTACCGGCAGGGAGGTCCGGTACGCGCCGACCACCGGGGTTACGCGGTGGTGGCTTGCACCGTCGCCGCGGGGCCGACGCCGGTTCCGGTGACGGCCGCGATCGTGAACGTGTACGCGGTCCCGGACTTCAGCCCGTCCACGACGCGGGTCAGGCCCTTCTGCGTGGGCTGGCTGACGATCGTGTCGCGGCCGACGACCTCGATGGTGCGGCCGTCGGACACGGTGATCCGGTAGCCGATCACCGGGGTCGACCCGGTTTCCTTCGGCGGCGTCCAGTGGATGCTCGCCGCGTCAGTGCTCGGCAGTGCCTTCGCCCCGGTCGGGACGGCCGCGAGCTGGGTGCCCGGCTGCCCGACCGTGACCGGTGCCGACGGCAGCGACGGCAGGCCAACCCCGAACCGGTTCCGTGCGGCAACCGTGACCGTGTACGTCTGACCATCCGTCAGCTTCGGGATCACCGTGTACCCGGTGCGCGCGAAGTCCTTGGCAGACACCGAACTCGTGACGCTGTGCTTGCCGTCCGAAGCCGTCAGCACGTAGTCCTGCACCGGCGCACCGTTCTCCGCGACCGTCGGGTTCCAGGTCGCGTACAGCTGACCGGACACCGAGAACGTGCCGATCCGCGACGGAGCCTGCGGAGCGGACGCGCCGTCGATCCGGCGGTTCAGCACCGAACGGTGGCCCGGTTCGATGCCTGCGTTGTCCACAATGGACCTAGGAGCGGCGGCCGGGTTGTTCAGCAGGTGATTGCCCGACGTGATAACGCCCTTCTTGTTGCCGTCCGGATCGCCCTGCTCCCAGTAGTTTCCGGAGATGACCGTCGGGTCGTTGTTGCCGAGCGAGTCGCGGTAGTCGACGTGCGTGGAGGCGACGTTGGCGTACGCCGCGTGGTAAAGCACGTTGCCGGAAACGGTTTCGTAGGTGCAGCCGTTGTCGGTGTAGACGGACTTGCCGAGACCCCACTGGTCGTAGATGACGTTCCCGGTCACCTTCTCGCCCTCGGCCTGCGACGGGCCGGTGATGCCCTGGGTGTAGATGCCGCCGCCGTCGTCGAGGGAAAGCATGTAGTCGTGGATCAGGTTGTTCGACACCACGTTGTTGCGTGAGACGTTCGGCGTCGCGGCCTGCTTGATCTTGTCCGGCCAGCCGCCCCAGCCCATCGAGATGCCGGAGTACGCGACGTGGTCGATCTGGTTGTGCGACACGACATTGTCCTGCGAATACCCGTTGACGATCGGCACCCCGCCGGTGAATTCGCGCGGCATGCCGTACAGGTGGTTGTTGGTCACCTTGACTCGCGTGGTCAGGTCCGCACCGGCCGCGGTGGGCTTGCTGACGCCGCCGATCTCGACGCCGTTGCCGGAGATGTCGGTGAACACGCTGTCGGACACGCTGCTGTCCTGCGCGCCCTCGCCGAGGTCGAGCCCGGCCGCGCCGAGGTGTGCGAACACGGTGTCCTGGAACTCGATCCGGTGCCCGTGCGACAGCGAGACGTTGCCGGGTTCCTTCGTCCAGTCCGCGTACGGGCAGGAACCGCCGGGCGTGAACTGGCACAGGCCCTGCGTGGCCCAGCCGCGTTCGCCGGTGATCCGGTAGCCGGCCTGGATTTCGGAGAACCCTTCCGGCGACGACGGTTCGAGCCAGGTCGCGTAGGAGAACTGGATGCCCCGGAACGAGATGTCGTGGATCGGCTTCTCCGCGGTGCCGCGGCCGTCCACGAGCTTCTCCAGCGCGGGCATCTCGACGTCGGCCCAGTGCAGGTTCTCGCCCTTGCGCGGCAGGTAGTACACGGTGTGCGCGGCGCGGTCGAGGTACCACTCGCCGGGGGTGTCCAGCAGCTCGAACGCATTCTCCACATAGGACGGTTGCCGTCCGTTGGTGAGATCGCCCGGGCCGACCATGTTGACCGAACGGCCGGGGATGTCGGCGAACATCACGCGGCGGGTCGAGTTGTCCCAGCACGGCTGCGCCATGGTGATCGTGGTGCCGGTCGCCGACGCGACCGGGCAGCGCGGCTCGGTCCACTGGCCGAGGCCGTTGCGCTCGACGTTCCACAGCTCCTCGCCGCTGGTGTAAACCAGCTCGAGGTCGCTCGGGTTTCGCCAGTGCGCCATGGTGTCCGCGGACGCGGTGTACCCGGTGTCGGTCGCCTTCACGGTCACCGGAAGCCGTCCGGAAGCTCGCTGCGCGCGGACGCCGTCGACGTACAACTGGCGAGTGTTGTCCAGCCCGGCGGGCGCGGGCGCGGAGTAGAGACCAGGCCGTCCGGCGACCGGACGCCAGCCGCTGACCTGCTTGCCGCCGCTGACCACGGTGCCCGGCGAACCCTGCCAGACGACCCGGTGGCCATTCGTGCCGGAATCGGCCGCGTCGAGTTCGAGCGGCTTGTCGAGCCGGTAAGTGCCGGAGGAGACGTGCACGGTCAGGTCGGAGTTCAGATGCGCGGCGCGTTGCCGGACCAGCTGCTGGGCGCGGGGGAGCGTGCGCACCGGCGACCAGACGGCGCCGGACCCGGAGTCGTTGCCCCACGGCGAGACGTACACGTCCTGGTTGCCCGGCCACGCGGCCGCCGCACCCGCGGGCAGCAGCGCGGTCGCGGTCAGCACTGCGGCGGCGAGCCCGAGGGCGCGCCTCCCGCTGGCGCGCGCTGGTCTGAGCTTCATCCGGGACCTCCGTGTTCGCCAGTGAACGACGCGAGTCTGCGCCGCAAGAAAGATAGGATCTATTCGCGATCGTGTCGAGAGGATTCGAGTGGATATTCCGAGCATTCACGGTGGTGAACAGGGTTGATCCGGTCGGCGGGTTCCGTCCCGGCTAGCGGTCAGTGATCCGATGAATCATTGCTGACCCCGGTTCGGCGCGCGTACAACGAAGCGATCCCCGGGAGAGGTGGTCGCGATGAAGCGAAGTCGGATCGGTGTGCTGGCCGCGACGGTGGCGGTGCTGGCCGGAGCGCTGGCGGGAACAGCGGCGGCGGAGAGTCAGCCGGTCGAATCCTGGACGCCGGTGGCGAGAACGCCGCCGATGGGCTGGAGCAGCTGGAGCGCGCTGCGCCGGAAGTTCACCGAGGAGACGATCAAGGCCCAGGCCGACGTCATGCACGACCGGCTCGCCGCCTACGGCTACCGGTATATCAACATCGACGCGGGCTGGAACGACCACGTCGACGAGTTCGGCCGGGTCGCGCCGGACTCGAAGAAGTTCCCGAACGGCATCGCCTCGCTGGCCCGGTACCTGCACCAGCGCGGCCTGAAATTCGGCATCTACCTGGTGCCCGGAGTCCCCGCGCAAGCGGTTGCGGCCGATTCGCCGATCGAGGGCACTCCCTACCGGGTGCACGACATCGTCATGCCCGGCGCGGGCAACACCGCGGACGACAAATCCGCGAAGCTCGACTTCGGCAAGCCTGGCGCGGCCGCATACGTCCGCTCGCAGGCGCGGCAGCTGGCGTCGTGGGGCGTCGACTACATCAAAATGGACTTCGTCGGACCCGGCGGCGGAAAGATTCCGGCCGACAACCGCGAGGACATCCGGCAGTGGCATTCGGCGATCCAGGCCACCGGCCGTCCGATCCACTTGGAACTGTCCAATTCGCTCAGCATCGCCGAGGCCGCGACCTGGCAGCGCTACAGCAACGGCTGGCGGATCGAAGGCGACATCGAGTGCTACTCGCACTGCGTCGGCCTCACGAACTGGGACGTGCGGGTCAAGCTCCGCTTCGCCGACGCTCCCCAGTGGACTGGCTTCGCGGGCCCCGGCCACTGGAACGACCTGGACTCCGTCGAGATCGGCAACGGCGAAGCGAACGGCATCACCCCGGACGAGCGGCAAAGCGTCATGACGCTCTGGGCGATCGAATCCTCGCCGCTGCTGCTCGGCACCGACCTGACCAAACTCGACCCGGACGACCTGAAACTGCTCACCAACCGCGAAGTCCTGGCCGTCGACCAGGCAGGCCGACCGGCTCGGCCGGTTTCGCAGGCAACACAGCAGCAGGTGTGGTTCAGCCCCGACGGCCGGGGCGGGGTGACGGTCGCGCTGTTCAATCTGGGCTCGACGGAAGCCCCGGTGACCGCGTCCTGGCAGGACTTGGGGCTGCGCGGCCCGGCAGCGGTACGGGATCTGTGGACGCATCGGAACCTGGGGGTGAGCCGGGACAGCTTCACCGCGACGCTCGCACCGCACGCTTCGCGGCTGCTGCACCTGGTTCCGCGTCACCACTGAGCCGGGCCGCGCGGCTCCCCTCACGTACTTCCGCATCGCCCACCTGGCCAACGCGCCTGTGCACCCGCCAGCGAGAAAACCGCATTGGGGCGCGTCTCGCCCGCCGCCGGGCGAGAAAGCTCCGGAGGTGCCCGGGTGGGGTGCCTCCGGGGCGCTTTGGCATGCGCGCGGCCGGTTCGGGCACTGTCGGTGGCGGAGCCCGCCGGGGCGCCGCCGTTCGGGTGTGAGAGCCGTTCATCTCAGCGTGTCGACCGGCTCGCGTTCCGTTCACCCGGTTCATCTGGCACTCTGGACCCCGTGTTGCGGCTTGCAGGTGCACGGCTGCTCGATGATCGGGACTATCCGGCGGTGCGCGCTGCACTCGCCGCCGACCCGGTGGGCAGCTGCATGGTCAGCGCCCGGGTCGAGGCGGCCGGTCTCGACCCGTGGCGTCTTGGTGGCGAGCTGTGGGCGTCCGACGCCCGTCCGGTGCGCGCCGGACGGCTCACCGGTTTGTGTTTCGCCGGACCGAACCTGATCCCGTTGCGCGGCAACGCTTCGGCGCTGCGGTCGTTCGCCGACCGGGCCCTGCGCCGCCAGCGCACCTGCTCCTCGCTCGTCGGGCCCGCGCCGCAGGTGCTCGGGCTCTGGGACGAGCTGTCGGCGGAATGGGGACCGGCCCGCGAGGTGCGCGGCGACCAGCCGCTGATGGCGCTCGAAGGCGACCCGCTGGTGCCCGCCGATCCGCAGGTCCGCACCGTCCGCCCGCACGAACTGGACCGCTACCTGCCCGCGGCGGTGGCGATGTTCATCGAGGAGGTCGGCGTCGACCCGCGCGCGGGCGACGGCGGGGCCAGCTACCGCGCCCGGGTGAGCGAGCTGATCTCCACCGGCCGCGCGTTCGCCCGGTTCGAGGACGGCGAGGTCGTGTTCAAGGCCGAGATCGGCGCGATGTCCGCGCGGGTCGGCCAGATCCAGGGCGTGTGGGTGCACCCGGACCGGCGCGGCGGCGGGCTCGGCACCGCGGGCACGGCGGCGGTGGTGAACCGCCTGGTCCACGGCCTCGGCCGGACCGCGAGCCTGTACGTGAACGGGTTCAACGCCCCCGCGCTGGCGGCGTACCGGCGGATCGGGTTCCAGCAGGTCGGGCAGTACGCGACCGTGCTGTTCTGAGCTGGCTGCGCCGCGATCGGGTGACGTCGTAGTCTGGGGACATGTCCGTTCGCGCCCCGTTGAAGCCCGGCGTCCAGACGCCGCGCCGTGCCGTCCCCGCCGACATCGCCCGCCCCGAGTACGTGGACCGGCCGGCGCCGAAACGGGACACCGGCAACGGGGTGCGCACGCCCGAGGTCATCGAGGCGATGCGGGTCGCGTCGAAGATCGCCGCGCAGGCGCTCGAAGAGGGCGGCAAGGCGGTCAAGCCGGGCGCGACCACCGACGACGTCGACAAGGTCGTCCACGAATTCCTGCTCGACCACCGCGCGTACCCGTCGACGCTCGGCTACCGCGGCTTCCCGAAGTCGTGCTGCACCTCGCTGAACGAGGTGATCTGCCACGGCATCCCGGATTCGACGGTGATCGAGGACGGCGACATCTGCAACATCGACGTGACGGCCTTCATCGGCGGCGTGCACGGCGACACCAACGCGACGTTCCTCGCCGGCGACGTCTCCGAGGAGGTGCGGCTCCTGGTCGAGCGCACCCGCGAGGCGACCGCACGCGCGATCAAGGCGGTCCGCCCCGGCCGCCAGCTCAACGTGATCGGCCGCGTGATCGAGGCGTACGCGAAGCGCTTCGACTACGGCGTGGTCCGCGACTTCACCGGCCACGGCGTCGGCCCGGCGTTCCACACCGCGCCGACGGTGCTGCACTACGAGGAGCCCTCGGTGCAGACGCTGATCGAAGAGGGCATGACCTTCACGATCGAGCCGATGATCACGCTCGGCACCATCGACTACGACGTGTGGGGCGACGACTGGACGGTCACCACGAAGGACAAGAAGTGGACCGCCCAGTTCGAGCACACCCTGGTCGTGACCGCTAACGGCGCGGAGATCCTGACGCTCCCGTAAGACGAGCTGTCCGTGAAGGGCTCCTTGAGGGAATCTGATTCCCTCAAGGAGCCCTTCACGGACTTCTACAGGTCCTCTGCCCGGGCGATCAGCTCGTCCAGGAACCCTGCCGCCTCGCTCGCCGCCCGCGCGGCGTCGCGGGCTTCGATCGCGTCCACCAGTTCCCGGTGCCGGATCATCTCCGCGTGCTCCGGATTGTCCGAAGTGGACGCCACGCTCGCCGTGATCGCCTCCATCAGGCCGCGGTACAGCTCCAGCAGCAGCCCGTTGTGCCCGCACCGGACGACGACCTGGTGGAATTCCGCGTCGCTGCGGGCGAAGTCGTCGAGGCGGCCCTCGTCCCAGTCGGTGTCGCGGCGGTTGAGCAGGACGCGCAGCTCGGCCACGTCTTCCTCGGTGCGCGCGGTCGCGGCCAGCCGAGCGCCCTCGACCTCCAGCAACCGGCGCACGTGCAGCACCTCGCGCAGTTCCGTGCCGCACAGCCGGCGGATCGCGCCGGACACCTCGCTCGTCGCGCGCACGTAGGTGCCGTCGCCTTGGCGGACCTCCAAGATCCCGGTGTGCGCCAGCGCGCGCACGGCCTCACGGACCGTGTTGCGCCCGACGCCCAGCTGCGCGGACAACTCCGGCTCGGTCGGGATCCGGTGCCCGATCGGCCATTCTCCTGCGGTGACCGCCTCGCGCAGCTGGTCGATGACCTGGTCGACGAGTCCGGCGCGGCGGGTGGTGGCCAACGGCACAGCCTGATCCCTTCATCCAATCATCCTACGTATGCGATAGTAGCGCACATGTCCGCCGATTCCCGAGACTCCGCTGCCGTGTCCACCGCCACCTATTCCGACCGGCTCGAGCTCGAACTGGAAGGCAGCCTCGAGGAAGAGGTGCCCGCCGGCCGCCGGCCGGGCGTGGTGGCCGGCGGCGTGCTGCTGGCGGTCGCGGTGGTGCTGACGGCGATGAACCTGCGGCCGGCGATCACGAGCGTCGGCCCGCTGCTCGCGGAAATGCGCGGAAGCCTCGGCGCGTCCGCGGTGTGGGCGAGCATCCTCACGACCCTGCCCGGCCTGTGCTTCGCCGGGGCCGGCCTGGCCGCGCCCGTGCTGTCGCGCCGCCTGGGCATCGGCCCGGCGATCGGCCTCGCGCTGGCGGTGCTGACCGCGGGCCTGGTGGTGCGGGTGCTCGACGGACCGTACGTCGTGCTCGGCGGCACGCTCATCGCCACCGCGGGAATCGCGCTGGTCAACGTGCTGATCCCGGTGGTCATCAAGGATTCGTTCCCGGCTCGCGTCGGGCTCATGACCGGCGTCTACACCGCGGCCCTGCAGGGCGGCGGCGCGGCGGGTTCCGCACTGAGCCCGCCGCTCGAATCGGCCTTCGGCGGCTGGCGTGCCGCGCTCGGCGCGTGGGGCGTGCTGTCGGCGATCGCTTTGGTGGCCTGGCTGATCGCTTCGCGCGGCGCGGGCCGCCCGCCGCGTCCGGCCGCAGGCGCCGCTCGCGCCCGGTCGCTGATGCGCAGCCCGCTCGCGTGGATCGTCACGATCTTCTTCGGCCTGCAGTCGTTCATCGCCTACGTCGTGATGGGCTGGCTGCCGCAGGTCTTCATCGACGCGGGCGTCAGCAAGGCCGACGCCGGTCTGCTGCTCGGCCTGATCTCGGTGATCGCGGTGCCGATCAGCCTGGTGATCCCGCCGATCGCGG
The DNA here is from genome assembly GCF_042647905.1 of Amycolatopsis halotolerans. NCBI lineage: Bacteria > Bacillati > Actinomycetota > Actinomycetes > Pseudonocardiales > Pseudonocardiaceae > Amycolatopsis > Amycolatopsis halotolerans. Next base: position 17,370 of record NZ_JBHRWI010000031.1, on the reverse strand, counting down.
CGCGGCAGAAGAGCCAGAGCCCGTGGATCGTCGGAATGGGCGTCTTCGGCGCCGCCGGGATGCTCGGCTTGGTCCTCGCGCCCGGGTTCTCGCCGCTGCTGTGGAGCGTCCTGCTCGGCATCGGGATGAGCGTGTTCTCCCTGGCGCTGACGGTGATCGCCCTGCGAGCCCGCAGCGGCGCCGAGACCGCGCGGTTGTCGGGGATGGCGCAGGGCTTCGGATACCTGCTCGCCGCGGTCGGCCCGTTCGTGTTCGGCTTGCTGCACGACGCGACGGGCAGCTGGACGGTGTCGTTGATCGTGCTGCTCGTGGTGATGGTGACGCAGATGATCTTCGGTGCCCTCGCCGGGCGGCGTCGCTTCGTCTGATCCAACGGAAGAACGGGCGGCTGGTAATCCACCGGCCGCCCGTTTCGTGTGGTCCTCGGCCTCGACGGCGTCTGCCCACTGTGGACACTCCCGCCGGATGGCCGCTTAGCTCGCCAGCGCCGCGTCTTCCAGCACCGGCCCGGGAAGCTGGCCCGTGCGCCGGACGTCGTCGAGCGCGGCCACCGCGACCGCGAGGCATTCGGCGGCCCGTTCGGACGGCATCGCCCGCAGCTCCTCCAGCAACGTCAGCGTCGCGGCCGTCGTCCCGAGCTCGGCCCGCCGCGCGGCGAACATCAGCTCGAGATCCGTGACCTCGCTCCAGCGAGCGGCCAAATCTTTCGCGGCCACAACGATTCCCCCGGCGATCATGTCGGTCATGTCAGTCCCCGCACCTCCGCGAGAACACTAACAACGCGACATCCTTGTTACCCGATTTGGGAATCGCCTCCCCGCTAGATCAACTCTGGGTATCCCCGGGGTCAGTCGAGCGGCAGGTTCAGCAGCGCGTTCTCCACCAGTTCCGGCATCGCCGGGTGGATCCAGTACTGCCCGCGCGCCATCGACCGCGCGTCCAGGCCGAAGCTCATCGCCTGGATCAGCGGCTGGATCACCGTCGACGCCTGCGGTCCGATGATGTGCGCGCCCAGCAGCTGTCCGGTCGCCGGGTCGGCGAGCAGCTTCGCGAAACCGGTGGTGTCCTCCATCGCCCAGCCGTAGGCGATGCCCGCGTAGTCCTGCTTCGAGACCACAAAGGACAGTCCGCGCTCGGCCGCCTGCGCCTCGGTCAGCCCGACCGATGCCACCTGCGGCGACGTGAACACCGCGTGCGGCACGAAGCGGTGGTCGGCCTTGATGCGGTCGTCCGGGTGCGCCAGATTGTGGTGCACCACACGGGCTTCGTGGTTCGCGACGTGCTTCAGCTCCAGCGGCGACGAGATGTCCCCGAGCGCGTAGACGCCTTCGACGGACGTCTGCTGGTAGTCGTCCACCACGACGTGCCCGCGCTCGGTGGTGGCGACGCCGGTCGCGCCCACGTCGAGCAGGTCCGAGTTCGGCTTGCGGCCGGTGGCGACCAGGATCAGGTCGGCCTCGACGGTCTCGGCGCCCTGCGGGCCTTCGAGATCCAGCGCGACCCCGTTGTCCGTGCGGCGCGCGCGAACCGTCTTGCGCTCAAGCCGGACGTCGAACCGCTGCGAAGCCAATTCGGTGAACCGGGCGCTGACGTCCGCGTCCTCTTGGCGCAGCAGGGCACCGGAGCGGTTCACCATCGTGACCGCGACGCCGAACGACGCGAAGACGTGCGCGAACTCCGCCGCGATGTAGCCGCCGCCGAGGATGACGATCCGCTCCGGCAGTGCGTCGAGCCGCATGATCGTGTCGGAGGTGTAGTAGCCGGTTTCGGCCAGCCCTGGCACGTCCGGGATCACCGGCCGCCCGCCCGCGGCGAGCACGAACCGGTCGGCGGTGACGACCTCGTCCGGACGGCCGTCGGGGAAGCTGACGCGCAGTTCCTTCATGCCGGTGAACCGGCCCTCGCCGCGGTAGACGTCGACGTTGCGGTTGTCCTCGTGGTTCTCGCGGTACTCCGCGCCGCCCTCGGCGATCGGGTCGATCCGGCCGAAGATCCGGTCCCGGATGTCCGGCCAGCGCACCGCGGTGAGCTCCTCGTCCACGCCGAAGCGCGAGCTGCCCGCGGGCGTCGCGGCGACGTCGGCGGCGTAGACGAACATCTTCGTCGGGATGCAGCCGACGTTCAGGCAGGTCCCGCCGAACACGCCCTTCTCGACGATGGCCGTCCGGAGGTCGGCGAACTCCGGCCCGAGGATCGAGTTTCCCGATCCGGTCCCGATGATCACCAGGTCGTAGTGCGGCACGGCGGTCCTTCCCGAAAGCGGTCTGCTGCCAGCCTAGTCAACCCCGGCGCCCCGCCCGGGTGTTCCCGGATCATTCGCCGTTGGCTGTGAAATGCATCCGGTCGACCGGCGACTTCCACGCCCCGCCCCACTGCCAGCCCACTCCGGCGAACGCGCGCACGATCGGCCCGTCGGCGATGACCATCCCCGGCCGCACGTTCGCGCGGTCGACATAGGCGGACGCCAGCTCCGGGACCACGAGGTCGTCTTTGGTGTACGGGTTGCAGAACGGATTGACGTCCACCGCGAGCCCGTACGCGTGCGCGGACCAGTTCTTCTGCCCGCGCATCGGACGGCAGACGAACGCGCTGGTGTCGTTGCCGTCGCCGGTCGGCGGTGCGTCGAGCTCGGCGGGGGAGGTGATGCGCATTTCCTCGATGGGGAACTGCTGCGCGTACAGCTCGCTGAACGCCTTCACCACCGCCGATGCGCCGTCCTTGTTCACCAGCAGCTCGCCGGTGTGCGCGTGATGGTCGAAGCCCCAGAAAGAAAGCGTGACGTAGCGGAGGTCGGCTGACGACACCGGGCACGCGGCCTGCCAGGTGCTGCGCTTGAGCACGGTGTCGGGGACGTCGGCGATCTTCGCGGTGTACGTGGTGCTCGTCGGCGGCGGAAGGAAGTCCCGGGTCGGCAGCGAGCGGTTCACCAGTTCAGGTGGAGTTGGCTGGATCTCGCCGAAGCCGTCCGGACGCAGCGGCAACGGACGAGCACCCACCTGCCAGGTGACGGCGGGCGCGCTCGTCGCTGTCCGAGTTGCCGGAAGTGTCGGACTGGGCGGTGCCGACAGCGCGCTCAGCGGGCTCGGAGGGGGTGCCGCCGGGGTGCTCGTGGCACATCCGGCCAGCAAGAAGACCGTCAGCGCGCCGGCCGTCGCGGCTGTTATCCGTCGCATGACTCCACCTAAGCGAATGCGCCCGGTGTATAGAGAGTCCACCCGTTCCAGTGACACCGTTTTGGGCTTGGCCCGTTTAGGGTAATCGCGGCCGTGTGTGCACGCGCCGGAGTCACTTGATTCCTGAGCGCGTCCAGGCTGTGCTGTCGTAGTGCCGATGAAGGGAAAGCCCATGCCCGCGAAGTTCCGTCGTCCGGTCCTGCTCGCGGCGGGGACGCTGCTCGCCGCCGCGATCGCGGTCCCGGTCGGCTCGGCCTGGGCGTCGACGCCGTCCGATCCCGGCTCGCACGCGCAGCCGCGGATCGTCGGCGGCAGCGAAGCCTCGCTGGCCGACCATCCGTACGCGGTGTACCTCACCGACCAGAGCGGTTCGCAGTTCTGCGGCGCGGTGATCGTGAGCCCGTCCGCGGTCGCGACCGCCGCGCACTGCGCGAAAGCCCTGCCGAAGTCGTCGGTCCACGTGGTCGCGGGCCGTCAGGACAAGCGCGGCGACGACGGCGTGGAACTCGGCGTCTCGCGGGTCTGGGTGAACCCGGACTACAGCGACCCGACCAAGGGCGACGACATCGCGGTCCTGACTGTGCGCGGACGGCTGCCCTACCGCGCGGCGAAGCTCGCGGGCAAGAGCGACCAGTCGCTGTACGCGGAAGGCACCCAGGCGACCGTGCTCGGCTGGGGACGGCTTTCCGAAGGCGGGGATCGGTCGGACGTGCTCCGCAGCGCCCAGGTGCCGGTCGTCAGCGACTCCACCTGCAAGACGGCCTACGACACGTACGACCCCGCGAGCATGGTGTGCGCCGGGTATCCGCAGGGCGGCCAGGACGCCTGCCAGGGGGATTCCGGCGGCCCGCTCGTCGAAGGCGACACCCTGGTCGGCATCGTGTCCTTCGGCGACGGCTGCGGAAAGCCGGGCAAGCCCGGGGTGTACACGCGGGTTTCGCAGTTCTCGGACGACATCGCGGCGCAATCCCAGGCACGGCTTTTCGGCTGAGCTGTGTTAAGCAGGGTGGTGTGACGACTCTGCACCGCGCCGCTGGGCCCGACCTCGCTGCTGCCGACCTCTACGAGATTCTCCGGCTGCGGTCGGAGGTGTTCGTGGTGGAACAAGACTGCGTGTACGCCGACATCGACGGGCGCGATCTGCTTCCGGAGACTCAGCACCTGTGGCTGGCTTCCGACACGGAGATCCTGGCGTACCTGCGGGTGCTGGCCGAGCCCGGCGGTGGGCGGATCGGCCGCGTGGTGACGGCGAAATCGGCGCGCGGCCAGGGACTGGCGGCGCAGTTGATGGCGGCGGCGTTGGACGGTGCGGTGGGGGAGTTCGTGCTGGACGCGCAGACTTATGCGCAGGGGCTTTACGCGCGGTTCGGGTTTGTGGCTGAGGGCGAGGAATACCTCGAGGACGGGATTCCGCACATCACCATGCGCCGCCCGGGTTAGCCGCGCGGAGAGCACCTTTCCGCAGCTTGGGTATCTGCGTGAGCTTGCCGAGCCTGGTCGCGGATTGCCCGGGCGGTGTCGGCGCAGTTGACGCGGCGTTGGGCGGTGCCGCCGAGGAGCGCGTGCTGGATGCGCAGCGGCTTTATGCGCGGTTCGGGTTCGTCGCCGGGGACGAGGAGTTCCCGCGCATCACCATGCGCCGCTGCGATCAGCCGCGAGGCGCGGTCGCCGAGATGACCTTCACCGCGCGGTCGACGTCCGCCTCGGACAGGTCCGCGCGGGCGGTGAGACGCAGCCGGGAAACGCCGTCCGGCACGGCGGGCGGACGGAAGCACCCGACCTGGATTCCTTGCTCCGCACAGGCTTCTGCCCACGCTGTGGCCGCTTGCGGCGACGGCGTCTGGAGGGCGACAACTCCGGCTTCCGGCAGCTCGACCGGCACACCAGCGTTCTTCAGCCCCATCGCCAGGTTTCCGGCGTTCTCGATGACCTTCGCCGGCAGATCCGGTTCGGACTTGAGCACCTGCAACGCGGTCAACGCGGCGGCGGCGCTGGCCGGGGCGAGGGCAGTGTCGAAGATGAAGCTGCGCGCGGTGTCCACGAGATGCCGGATCACCCGGCGCGGACCGACGACGGCACCGCCTTGCGCGCCAAGGGCGTTGGAGAGCGTGAGAGTGGTGACGACGTCCGGCGCGGACGACAGTCCCGCCGCGTGCACCGCGCCCCGGCCGCCTTCGCCGAGGACGCCGAAGCCGTGCGCGTCGTTGACCACCAGCGCGGCACTGTGCGTACGGCAGATTTCGGCGAGTTCGCCCAGCGGCGCGAGTTCACCGTCGGCGGAGAACACCGAATCGGTGACCACAATCGCGCGCGGTTTGCGGCGCGTGGCCAGCGCGTGCTTGATCGCCGACGGAGTCGAGTGCTCGACAGCCGCGATGTCCGCGCGGGACAGGCGGCAGCCTTCGACCAGCGACGCGTGGACGTACTTGTCGGTGACGATCGCCGACTCGGACCCGGACAGGGCCGTCACCGCGCCGAGGTTCGCGGTGAATCCGGAGGAGAACACCAGCGCCGCTTGGGCTCCGCAGAACCGGGCCAGCTCGTGTTCGAGCTCCGCGTGGAGCTCGGTGGACCCGGTGCCCAGCCGCGATCCGGTGGCCCCGGCACCCCACCGCAACGCGGCCGCGGCGGCTGCCCCGGCGACGCGCTTGTCCCGGGCGAGACCGAGGTAGTCGTCGCCAGCGAGGTCGAGCGCGGTGTGCTGCGCCGGACGCGGATTCATCCGTCGAGAGAGACCGGCTTCCGCGCGCCGCTGGCCTTCGGTTTCAATCCAGTCGAAGACGTTCTCAGGCGGCAGCGGCGGAGTGTCAGTCACCCAGGCAGTGTCGCATCCGGCCGGGTAACGCGTTTGCCACCCCCGCCTCGGCAACACCGGGAAGCGGGGCGGGACAACGGAAACCAGCCTGGTGCGGCGGTTCCGGGCATGGCTCGCTGGCGGTGTGTGGTCGGCTGGGTGGGGTGTTGTTCGGCGGTGGTTGCTGTGCTGGGTGTGGTCGTGCTTGGTGGTGCGGGCGTGGGGCGTGGCTGGCTGGTGGAGTGTGGTCGGCTGGGTGGGGTGTTGTTCGGCGGCGGTCGCTGCGCTGAGCGAGATCGTGCTCAGTAGTGACCGCTGCGGCTGCGGCGCATAGCTGGCTGGCGGAGCGTGGTCCGCCGGGCGAGGCGCTGTTCGGCGGTGGTTGCTGTGCTGGGCGTGGTCGTGCTTGGTGGTGGCCGCTGCGGGTGTGGGGCGTGGCTGGCTGGCGGAGCGTGGTCCGCCGGGCGAGGCGCTGTTCGGCGACGGTCGCTGCGCTGAGCGAGGTCGTGCTCGGTAGTGACCGCTGCGGCGGGCGAGGCATTGTTGGGCAGCGACCGCTGCGCTGGGCGAGATGTTGTTTGGCGGCGACTGTCGCGGCAGCGCTTGTTGCGCTGGGCGTGGCGTTGTTCGGCGACAAGTGTTCGCTTGGTGGGACGTTGTTCGGCGACGGCCGCGGGGGCGGGCGTGCTGCTGTTGGGCAGCGCCTGTCGCACTGGGCATGGTGCTGTTCGGCGACGATCGCTGCGGTGGGCGAGGCCCGGTGCGGCCACGGCCGCTGCGCCGGGCGTGACTTCCGGGACGTGATGACTGGCGCGGGCTGGCAGCGAGCCCGGGCCCGGCCGTTGCGGTGCGCGAACCGGCCCTGTGCCCGAAACCTGCCCGGAAATGAAGAACGGCCCCGCCGAAGCGGGGCCGTTCTCAGTGTTCAAGCGTCAATCAGGCGTCGTGTCCGCGACGCGGGCCGCGGCTCGGGCGGCCGAAGCTGCCGCCGGAGCGCGACTGCTGACGGCTGCGGCTGTAACCGCCACCGCCGCCGCGGTTTTCACGGTAGCCGCCGCCTTCGCGTGCGTAGCCGCCCTCGCGACCGCCTTCACGCGAGTAGCCGCCTTCGCGACCGCCCTCGCGGGCGTAGCCGCCATCGCGCGAGCCGCGACCCTCGTACGAGCCACGGTTGTAGCCGCCTTCGCGGGAACCTCGGTCGTCACGCGAGCCGTAACCGCCACGGTCGTCGCGGGAGCCGTAGCCGCCGCGGCCGCCTTCGCGGGAACCGCGGTAGCCGCCGCCTTCACGCGAGCCGCGGAAGCCGCCGCGGTCGCCGCCGCCGAAGCCGCGGCCGCCGGAGCGGCGCGGGGACTCCCGGCGGCGCTCCACCACCGGCTCGCCGCTCGGCTCGCGGGCGCCGGTGATGCGCGACAGGTCCTCGTCGTGGGTGCGGATCATCGTGGTCTCGGCGCGCACGCCGGCCCGGTCGGTCATCCGGCGGACGGTGCGCCGCTGGTCGTGCGTCACCAGGGTGACGACGATGCCGGACGCGCCCGCCCGGGCGGTGCGGCCCGCGCGGTGCAGGTAGTCCTTGTGGTCCGCGGCCGGGTCGACGTGCAGCACCAGCGAGATGTCGTCCACGTGGATGCCGCGCGCGGCGACGTCGGTGGCCACCAGGACCGCCGCGTGGCCTTCCTTGAAGTCGGCGAGGACGCGGTTGCGCTGGCCCTGGGTCTTGCCGCCGTGCAGGGCGACCGCGTGCACGCCGCTCTCGCGCAGCCGCTCGGTGAGCCGGTCCACGTGGTGCTTGGTGCGCACGAACATGATCGTGCGGCCCTCGCGGGCGCCGATCCGGGTGATGATGTCCTGCTTGTCGGAGTGCGACACCTGGAACAGGTGGTGGTCCATGGTGGTGACGCTCGCGGTCGACGGCGCGACCGAGTGCGTGACCGGGTCGGCGAGGTACTGCCGGACCAGCTTGTCGACGTCGCCGTCGAGAGTCGCGGAGAACAGCAGCCGCTGCCCGCCGGGAGGGGTCAGGTCCATGATCTCGCGGACCTGCGGCATGAAGCCCATGTCGGCCATCTGGTCGGCCTCGTCGAGCGCGATGAAGTTGCAGTCGCCGAGCGAGGCGGTGCCCTGGCGGACGTGGTCCGACAGCCGGCCCGGGGTGGCGATCAGCAGGTCGACGCCGCGGGCGAGCGATTCGGCCTGGCGGCCGAAGGACATGCCGCCGACCGCGGTGCGGCACCACAGGCCGAGCGACTTGGCCAGCGGGGTCAGCGAGTCGGCTACCTGCATGGCCAGCTCGCGGGTCGGCACCAGCACGAGCGCGCGGGGGCGCTTCGGGCGGGCCTTGCCGCCGTCGAGCCGGGCCAGGATGGCCAGGCCGAAGGCCAGCGTCTTGCCGGAACCGGTCTGGGCGCGGCCCAGCACGTCGCGGCCGGCCAGCGCGTCCGGGATGGTCGCGGACTGGATCGGGAACGGCGAGTCGATGCCCGCCTCGGCGAGCGCCCGCAGCAGCGGCTCGGGCAGGCCCAGCTGGGCGAAGGTCTTCACGGCGGGGGTTTCCACCGTGTCGTTGTGGAGAACGTCTCCACCGGCCGGCCGGTGCCGCGGCTTGCGCTCGGGGCGGTCCCCGCGGGAGCGGGAAGACTGGCCGGGTTCGTACGTGACTGTCACAAATGCCTCTCGGACGTGGCACGTCGCAAGGGAGGCCCGGGCTGCCCGCGCGCAGGCAGGGCAAGATGGTGTGGCGATGGGCGTTCACAGGGACGGACCCGGTGCGCCGAGCCATGGCGTGGCACACCGACGGAAATTGCTTCGGATGGCCGCGAGTCCTTCTGCGGACTGTGGAGGCGACGGACACCAACTCATCCACGCCGCCGTTGCGGTCTTGACACACTCTACCTGAGAGAGAGCGGTTGCCCCGCACCCAGGTGCGCGGTTGTGGGCGGGGTCGCAGGTGTGCGCTGCCGCACACTCGCGGCCCCGCCGGCCCGCTCAGCCGAGCCCGGCCGCGTTTTCCAGTTCCCGCACCAGGTCATCGGTGTCGGTGACCCGTTCGGACAGTCCCCGGCCGTGGAACCAGCCGGCGAGGTTCGCGACGTCGCGGGCGAGGAATTCCCGGCCGCGCGGGTTCGCGATCACGTCGACCGCCTGGGGAAGGTCGATCACCATCAGGTGACCTTCGTGCACCAGGAGGTTGTACGCGGACAGGTCGCCGTGCGCGAGCCCTTGTCCCGCCAGGAGTTCCAGCGCGGACACGGCTTGCTCCCACAGGTCGGCCAGCTCGTCCGGTTCGGGCCGCAGCTGCGCCAGCCGCGGCGCGGCGGTGCCGTCGGATTCGCCGAGGAACTCCAGCAGGATCTCGGTGCCGTGCCGCTGCACCGGATACGGCACCGGCGCGCCGATCGTCCACAAGCGACTGAGGACGGCGAACTCCGCCACCGCCCACTGTTCGGCGATCAGGTTGCGGCCGAACGAGGTTCGCCCGGCCATCGCGCGCATCTCGCGGGACCGGCGCATCCGCCTCCCCTCGAGATAGCCCGCGTCGCGGTGGAACAGCTTGTGCTCGTCTGAGCGGTATCGCTTGGCCGCCAGCAAAACGCCGTCCTCGCCGGGAAGATTGCGGCGCAGCAGATGGACATCCGCTTCCTTGCCGGTCTTGAGCACGCCGAGGTCGGTGTCGACCGCGGCGAGTTCGGTGACCACCCAGTCCGGCCGCGGATGCGGGCCTTGGTCGGCGTCGTCCCAGTTGGTCCACCGGTCGGCGCCGTCGGGCAGTTCGGTTTCGGTGTAGGCGTCTTCGCGAAGCTGGGAGAGCCGGACTCGCTCGGCTTCGGTGAGCCGTCCCCGGCGGGCCGGGGCAGGTCCGTCGTCGTAGCCGGGGCGACGGCGCATCCGGCGGTCGGTGTAGTCGGAGGCGTCGGAAAATTCGTCGAAATCGTGCTCGCGCACTGGTGGGTTCTCCTAGATCAGGGTGCCCACCGGGCGAGCGCGTGCTCTAGCCGAGGCGGGCGGGCGGAAGAGGGCAGGACAGCGCCCGGACAATCTCCACGACGCACCTCCCTTTCTTCCGGCAGCCGACGGCAACCCGCCGGACGCCGCTCACTGTGCCGCCCGCCTCGAAACTGCGCAACTGATTTATTTCGCCCCCGCCCAGCGCGCGAGCGCGGCGTCGAGGAGCTTCTGGTCGTCGCTCCCGGAACCCGCCCACACGATCACTCCGTCCGGGCGGACGAGGAGGCTCGGTTCGCCGGCCGGATCGGCGACGTACGCGAGCCGGTCGTCCAAGCCGGACACCGCGAATCGGCCGTCGGGGGAGCGGTCGACGAGCACGAACCGGCCGTCGTGGGCGTGGTCGGCGAGGCGGGTTCCGGACGTCAGTTCGACGTCCCCGGCGATTGAGCCGACCGGTTCGGCAGCGTCATCGGCAGTGCCGGAGACGTCGTAGTGCTGCAGGATTCCGGACGACAGCGCGACGATCCGGTTCATCGCGGCGGGCACCCGGAGCAGCTCGTCGCCGACGATCTTGCGTAGCTGCTCGGTGCGCTCGTCTCCGCGCAGGAGCGCGACCTGGGCGCGGGTCCAGTCGAGCACCCCCGCGCCGACCGGGTGGCGTTCGGTTTCGTAGGTGTCGAGCAGCCCCGCCGGGGCCCAGCCCTGGACGGTCGCGGCGAGTTTCCAGCCGAGGTTCGCCGCGTCGCCGAGGCCGAGGTTCAGGCCCTGCCCGCCGAGCGGAGAGTGGACGTGCGCCGCGTCGCCGGCCAGGAACACGCGGCCGTGCCGGTAGTGCCGGGCCTGGCGCGCGTTGTCGGTGAACCGCGTTGCCCGGCCGCGGATTCCGGTGATGGTGACCGGCGCCCCGGTGACGTCGCGGACGGCTTCCTGCAGCTCTTCGACCGACACCGGAACGTCGCGATCCTCCGGCGGCTGCCGGAACCGGCTGAGGAAGATGCGGCCGGGGACCGGGCCATACGCGTAGACGCCGCGCGGCGTCCACGTCCAGCCGGGACGCAGGCCGCTCGCGTCTTCGAAGTCGGCGATGGCCTGGTAGCCGGTCATTTCCGGGTCGGTGCCGTCGAACTCGATACCGAGCTGCTTCCGGATGACGCTCCGCCCGCCGTCGGCCGCGACGAGCCAGCCCGCAGTGAACTCGCCCGCGCTCGTTTCGACCGTCACGGATTCGCCGGCGGTCTGAACACCGTGCACTTCGACCCCGCGCCGGAGGTCGACGCCGAGCTGAGCGCAGTGTTCGGCGAGCATCTGCTCGACCTCCTGCTGCGGCACGCCGAGCCCGTTCGACACCGCCCGGTGCGCGGCGAGCACGGGGTCGCTCTGATCGATCAGGTCGTTGTCGAACAGGAAACCGGCGAAGTGTCCGGCGGCCAGGAACCGGTGCCCTCCCCGTTTGGCGGCCTCGACTGTCGGGCCGAATTTGCCGACCGACGCGAGGAACCGCCGCTGCGCCGCCTCCGCCGCGGGCAGCAGACCGCGCCGGTCGAGCAGTTCGGCGCTGGCCACGTTGACCGACCCGGCCTTGATGTTCTGGTCCGGCTCCTCCAACCGGTCCAGCACGGTCACCCCCACCCCGCGCAGCGCGAGCTCCCCGGCGAGGAACAGCCCGGTGGGCCCTGCCCCGGCGACGATCACCTCAGTCCGCTCCATCACGTTCTCCCCTTTACCCTTGCTCGACGGCTTACCAAGTGTGCTTACTGAGTAAGCTTACCGGATAAAGATAGCACGGAAGGGTGAACTCATGCCGAATCGCGGCGATCGAGGCGGGGCCAAGACGCGGGCGCGGATCGCCGAGGTCGCGACCGGGCTGTTCCTGGAGCGCGGGTTCGACGCGGTCACGATCGCCGAGGTCGCCGCGGCGGCCGGGGTGTCCAAAGTGACGGTGTTCTCGCACTTCGAGCGCAAGGAAGACCTGCTGCTGGACCGCTTGCCGGAGGCGATCGAACTGGTGCGGTCGGCGGTCCGCGAACGGACGGGCGGCGTGGTCGAGGCGCTTCGGCGGCTCGCGCTGCGGTTGACGGAGGAGCAGCACGTGCTGTCCGGTGTCGGCGGTGACGTCGAGCCGCTGATGCGGACGGTCGCGGAGTCGCCCGCGCTGATCGCGCGGCTGCGCGCGTTCGGGTACGAGATGGAGTCCGAGCTGGCCGGGGAACTCGCCGCGGACGCGCGGTTTTCCGGGGACGCGGCGTTGGTCGCCGCGTTGGTGGTGGCGGCTTACCGGACGGTGGCGGTGGCGACGATCCGGCGTCGGCTGGCGGGGGAGGACCTGGCTGGGCTGGCGGAGTCGCACCGCGAGCGGTTGACGGAGGCGTTCGACGTGGTGGAGCGCATGGTCAGCGAGTGAAGCCCGGCCAGATCTCGCCTCGGCGAGGGATCCATCACCAAGCCTGTCGCGGCGGGCAGCGTCCGCCAGACCTCGTCGGAGACGACGAGCCCGGGAAAATCGGCCGCGGCGAGCCGGTCCGCGTAGTCGGAGCGCAGTTCGTCGAGGGTCAGGTTCTCGGTGCTGTCGGCGATCTCCGCGGGCAATCCGTAGCCAACTTCGCGCGGCACACCCGGCCCGGTTCCGTGTGGCGGGTCGAGGCGACGCCGGACAGCGGGCGTCCAGCGTCGCTTCGAGGTCAGCGGTTGACGAACGCGAGGTGCGCCGCGTCGTAGCGCTCGCCCGCGAAGTTCTCCGGAGCGGCAACGGCCTCGATTGCGGCGAGGTCGTCGGCGGTCAGGTCGACGGTCAGAGCCGCGAGGTTTTCCTCCAGGTACTGCTTCCGTCGCGTGCCCGGGATCGGCACGACGTCCTCGCCGCGCGCCTGCACCCACGCCAGCGCCAGCTGTCCGGTCGTGACCTCCTTCGCAGTGGCCAACTCCTCCAGTTTCGCCACGATCGCGAGGTTCCGGTCGAGATTGCCGTCGGCGAAGCGCGGCTGGTAGCGCCGTACGTCGTTGTCCGCCATCGTTTCGGTGGAGCGGTAGCGGCCGGTCAGGAAGCCGCGGCCGAGCGGGGAGAACGGGACGAGACCGATGCCGAGTTCGCGGCAGGTGGGCGCGATTTCGGCTTCCAGGTCGCGGGTCCACAGCGACCATTCGCTCTCCAGCGCGGCGATCGGGTGCACCGCGTGCGCGCGCCGGACGGTCTGCGCGCTCGCCTCGGAAAGCCCTAGGTGCCGGACCTTTCCGGCCCGCACCAGTTCCGCCATCGCACCGACGGTTTCCTCGATCGGCACGTCCGGATCGACGCGGTGCAGGTAGTACAGGTCGATGTGGTCGACGCCGAGCCGTTGCAGGGAGGCTTCGCAGGCCTGGCGCACGTAGGCAGCGTCGCCGCGGACTTGGGTCGGTTCGCCGAGGCGGTTCGCGATGCCGAATTTGGTGGCCAGCACTGCCTCGTCGCGACGGCCGGCGATCGCGCGGCCGATGAGTTCCTCGTTGTGCCCGGAGCCGTAAAAGTCAGAAGTGTCAAGGAAAGTCACGCCGAGGTCGAGGGCGTGGTGCAGCGTTTCGATCGACTGCGCGTCGTCGGTCGCGCCGTAGCCGTGGCTCATTCCCATGCAGCCCAAGCCCTGTGCGGAAACCGTCAGTCCGCCGAGATTCCGGGTCGGGACGTCGGTCATGGTCGCTCCTTCTGCGCCGGATCTTGTCGTTGGCGACGCTAAGACCTGGAGCGCGCTCCGGGTCAAGCATTAGGCTCGCCGTGGTGGACTACGACGCGGTGATCGTCGGCGGCGGGCACAACGGGCTCGTCGCCGCTGCCTATCTGGCCCGGGCCGGACGGTCGGTGCTGGTGCTGGAACGACGTGCGGAGATCGGTGGTGCGGCGGTCTCGTTCCGCGCTTTTCCTGGCGTGGATGTTCGGCTGTCGCGCTATTCGTATCTGGTCAGCTTGTTGCCGCGGCGGATTGCGGCCGAGCTGGGGCTGGACGTCCGGTTGCTGAGGCGGCGGATGTCGTCGTATACGCCGGTGGGCGATACGGGTCTCCTTGTCGACACGGGGGATGAGTCGCGGACTGCTGCGTCTTTTCGTGCGATTACTGGGTCTGCGCAGGATTATGTTGCCTGGCAGCGGTTTTATGCCGCTGCGGCGCGGGTGGCCGGGGTGACGTTTGATTCACTGACTGAGCCGTTGCTTACGCGGGCTGAGTTGCGTCGTCGGATCGGCGATGACGAGGCGTGGGAGACGTTTTTCGAGCGTCCGGTCGGGGAGACGCTGCGGGGGTTGTTTCGGGATGATGTTGTGCGCGGGGTTGTGCTCACTGATGCGTTGATCGGCACTTTCGCCGCCGCGGACGACGAGCAGCTTCGGCAGAACCGCTGCCTGCTCTACCACCTCATCGGCAACGGCACCGGTGACTGGGACGTCCCGGTCGGCGGAATGGGCGCGGTCACCGATGCGCTCGCGGACGCGGCACGCCGCGCTGGGGCGAGGCTGGCCACCGGCGCGGAGGTGCTGTCGGTGACACCGGATGGCGAAGTTCTTTACCTCGAAGGCGATACGGAACGCGTGGTGACCGGCGGGCACGTGCTGGCGAATGTCGCGCCGCGCACGCTCTCCCGGTTGCTCGGCGAGGAGCCCGCGGAGTCGCCGGAGGGGGCCCAACTGAAGGTGAACATGGTGCTGCGGCGGTTGCCTCGGTTGCGCGACGCGGCAGTCGATCCGCGCGACGCGTTCGGCGGGACCTTCCACGTCAACGAATCGTTCGCCCAGCTGGAAACTGCTCATCGGGAGGCCGCGGCAGGCCGGATCCCGACAGTGCCGCCGTGCGAGATCTACTGCCATTCGCTGACTGATCCGTCGATCCTCGGTCCGGCTGAACGAGCGGCCGGGGTGCAGACACTGACGTTGTTCGGCCTGCACATGCCTGCCCGGCTGTTCGAAGCGGACAACGACGGTGCGCGGGCGGAGGCGTTGCGCGCCACGGTGGCGTCGCTGGACAGCGTGCTCGCGGAGCCGATCTCGGACTGCCTGCTGCTTGACGGCGACGGGAACCCGTGTGTCGAAGCCAAAACGCCGCTGGATCTGGAGGCGGAGCTGGGTTTGCCGCGCGGGCACATCTTCCACCGCGACCTGTCGTGGCCGTACGGCGACGACGAGACGGCGGGGACCTGGGGCGTCGAGACCCGGCACGAGCGGGTGTTGCTGTGCGGGGCCGGCGCGGTTCGCGGCGGTGGGGTGAGCGGGATTCCCGGGCACAACGCGGCGATGGCGGTGCTCGGCCGGCGTTCCGGCGGCGGGCAGGCAGGGTGAAGACGGTGCGCGTGACCCGTGGGCGCCGGTTCAGTCGGTGAGCAGTTCGAGTGCGTGGTCGCCGGTGCGTTCTACGGTCAGGCCGGCTTTGGCGATTACGCGCACTAGTTGGTCCACAGTGGACGGTTCGCTTCGCGAGGTGGCCAGTACCGCGGCCAGTTTTCCTTTGTAGGCCTTGTTGAAGTGGCTCACCGTGGTGCGGTTGCCGTTGGCGTCTTCGGTGACTACGCGGACGGTGACTGCGTCCGCGCGCAGCTTGGCGAAAGCGGCGTAGGTGCCGGAGCGGAGATCCACGATCAGACCTTCGACCTCGTGCAGCACTGGTTCCAGGACCGGCTTCCACAGGCCTCGGACGGTGCCCAGCGCGGGCACTGTGTTGCCGCCCGAGAGGCGGTAGGCGGGGATGGGGTCGGTGGCTGCGACGACGCCGAACAGGGAGGACGTGACGGCCAGTCGCTGTTGTGCCTTGGCCAGACCGGTGCGGGTGAAGCTTTTGACGTCCAGTGCGTCGTAGAGGACGCCGGTGTAGCGGCTCAGCGCGGGCATCGTCGGGGAGGTCCAGAGCTGGGCGTTGCGGGTGACCTCGTCGGCCTGGCGCGCGGAGATGCCCAGCGCGGAGAGGCTCGCGGGGACGTCGGCCGCGAGTTCGACCAGGGCGTCGGCCAGTTTGGCGCGCACCGGGTTCAGTTCGGGGAACGACAGCGCGTCCAGGTCCAGCGGCGCGCCTTTGCCGCCGTCGGCCTTGGTTTCTGAAGGGGGGAGGAGCACCAGCACCCCCGGAGCGTAACTGCCGGGTAATCCAGGTGCGTTGGCCGTGTGCCGCTCCTTACTCTGGCTCGCATGGAACTCACCTGGCGCCCGCTCACGCTCGCCGACGTCGGCGCGGTCACCCGGCTCTGCACGGTCGCGGAGGAAACCGATCGCACTGGCGAGCATTGGGACGAGGGCGACGTGCGCCAGGAACTGTCGGGCCCGTCGGTGGACCTGCCTGGAGCGAGCGTCGGCGCTTGGGCCGGGGAGCGGCTGGTGAGCTACGCGCTGGTTATTGCCCGCGACGCTGCCGATCCGGTGCATCAGCCGCATGTCGCGTCGTTGACTGACCCGGAGTATCGGACCGACGAGGTCGCTTCGGTGCTGACGGAGTGGCTTGTGCGCACGGCTCGGAGCGTCCACGCGCGGCACTTCCCGGGCGCCGAGCTGGAACTGCACGCCGGTGCGCACGAGAACGAGCATTGGTACATCTCGCTGCTCGAACGGGGTGGGTTCAAGCAGGAACGCACCTTTGTGGAGATGCGCGCGGACCTGGCCTCGCTGCCGTCGGCCCCGCCGCTTCCGGACGATCTTCCGCTGGTTGCCTGCGAGAAGCGCTACGACGCATTGGTGCTCGACGCGCGCAACGCCGCGTTCGCCGGGCACTGGGGCAGCACGTGGCTCTCCGCGGACGAGTGGGAACACCGGTTTCGCGGCAACAAGGACTTCCAGCCTGAGCTGTCGTTTCTTCTCCTTTCCCCGGAGCGGGACCGGGTCGTGGCGTTCGTGATGTCGTCGTTCTACGAGGCGGACGCTGCGGCGACCGGTGTGCGGGAATTGCATGTCAACTACGTCGGCACCCTGGCGGAGGCTCGAGGGCGAGGCCTGGCGTCGGCGCTGCTGGCACACACCCTCGAGGCCGGTCGTGCGGCTGGCTTCGAGAGGTCGTCGCTGTCGGTGGACGTGGATAACACCCACCGGGCGCTCGCTGTCTACGAACGGTGCGGGTATCGGGTGGCTGAGCGGAATTACGGCTACGTTTTGCCGCTCGGCTGACTGCTGCCCGAGGTTCTTGCGCGGGCAGCTTCGCTTGGGTGCCGCGTTCGTTGGCGACCTTGCGCGGTGGCGTTCGCGGGTGAACGCGAGCCGTGGGCGGTGGTGTTCGCGGGCAGCCTGGCACCGTCGCGCTCACGGGTGACCATGGGCCATCTCGCCATCGCTGGCGCCCGTCGGTCGGATGCCGTCGCGGTCGCGGGCTTCCCGCGCCCAGCGCGCCGTCACGGTCGTGGGCGGTCACCGGTCGTGGCGTTCGCCGATGACCATGTAACAGCGCGTTCGACGTGCACCGCGAAATCTGGACCCTGTCATGATTTCCGTGTAAGCCACGGATGGTTTCTTCTTTTATTCTAGTG